>JAILIY010000124.1 GCA_024695025.1 Acholeplasmatales bacterium | reverse complement strand
CAGCTGTAGCATCTACATATACAACATCATCAACAACACCTGTTGAACCTTGAAGATTGATTGTTGCTGTATCGCCTGTTCTATTAGCTTCACCAAATTGAAGTGTTGTATCTTCAGAAATAACATTTGGATATGTTACTGATAAACCATAAACATATTTATTACCTGTTTCAGCATTTTCAATAGTAATTGTACCAGCAGCCTCAGTATAATATGTTACTGTTGTACCATCAATTGTTGGTGTAACTTCAGTATCATTCAAATATACTTTAACAGAGAATGCAGCTTTTTGTGTTAACACAATAGTTGCATATTGTTCTACATCAAAACTAATCTTTACACCAGCATTAAACTGAACATCTGAATTAGCTGATCTATAAGCAAATTTACCTGTAGTTGTAATACCATAATATGTACCAGCTGTAGTTGTTGTATTATCATATGTAAATGAATTTACACCATCTCCCACAGTACCATCGAAGTATACTGTTGCATCTTCTTTATAGATATCTGCCCATGCAACAAATCTAGCATATAAAGTAGTTGCACCAGTAATTGTATCATTTTCTAAATCAAATGCATTTTCAAAGTCAGAATCTAAATACCAACCCTTAAATACATAACCATCTAATGTTGTAACAGCTTTAGTAGCATCAATCTTTTCGCCATCAAGAACACCTTGAGATTCTACTGCAGATCCAGCAGTCTTAAATGATACTGTATATGTTTGCTTTTCAATTACTGATACATTAATTGTATAAGTTAATGAACCTTGAGTTAATGTTACTGTTGTTTCACCAACACTCTTACCATATAAATAATAAGCATCATATTCTACCATGTCAGGATTTGCAATTTCAATAGTAAATGACTTATCCTCAGCGTTCCATGGAATTACATATGCTGTTAAATCAGTCTTACCATTTATAGCAACTGTTGCATCAACTGTTGTAACTTCAGATGAAATAATACCTGTAGCTGCAACCTTAGTAGCTTCTAATTTTAATGCTGTTAAAATTGCTTCAAAATCAAAGTCTAAAGTAAATTTAATGTCACCATTAGTTTTTGCAAGAGTATTTGCAAGAGTATATGTTGCTGCTTCTTCTTCAGTTAAAATTCTACCACCAAGAACTGCTTCTGTGATTTTACCATCACCTGTTGAACCATATTCAGAGAAGTCTGCATCTTGAGGATTACCTGTCATTGAATCCCAACGTGATTTACCATCACCAAATGCTTTTGTAGAATATGCACTTGAGAAATTACAGTTAATATATGAAACTGTAGCCTTGGCGCCCCAAGGTCTACCTAAAGACATAGAGCCATCTAAAACATCTTCATCAGCTGTAAATGTACATTCATTAAATACATAACCATAATTTGGCTTATTACCATCTTCCATCTTAGCTGCTGTAACATAACCATTATTAGTCATATCTGGGCCTCTATATACGGCATTAATTGTACACTTATCGAAGTATGCAATACCTGTAGGTTGACCGAAAATAAAGTCAATGTTACCTTCAATTAAACTATCTGTAATATATACTCTACCACTCTTTAGATATAAAGTATCTTGATTACCATATAAATGAACATTTGTTAATACAGCACCATCTGCATTAATTGTTAATGCTAAACCTTGAGGAGATGATTCTTTCTTTGTTTGAGTATTTTCGATATAATCAAAATCATTTCTAATTGAAATATTTGTTGCGGCAAAACCAACACCATCAATATGAACTGTTGCACAGTCATCAGTTGCTAAGCCGTATGGAGAAAGAGTCAATGGGCTTACTGTAGATTCAACTGCTGAATAAGAAATAACAGTACCATCTCTGCTTTCACCAACTAAATGTAAGTTAGGAAGTTGTGTGTTAAGCTTTTCAGTATATGTACCATCTGAAACATAAATTACTTTTATAACATCATCAGCAAATTTACATGCTTCTAAATAATCGATTGCTGCAGTAAGAGTTGTAAATGTTTCAACACCATTTACCTTAGTGCCATCTGTAGAATTAGATTCACAATCTACATTAATATATACATAATTATCAACAACAACAGGCTTAGTATCAATTACTGTTACAGGAATTGAAATTGGATCAAATCCACCATTTGAAATCTTGATATCATATTTACCAGCAGTTGTGTTAACAAATGCTGTTGAATCAACATCAAATTCTTTAACAGTATCACTGTAAGTTAATTTTTCAAGTGCATCATCGCTCCACTTAGAATAAACAACTAGTCTTGAAACATCTAAGTCTTGACCAGTAACGTATGTCTTAACCATGAATTCATCATTAACAACAACACCAGTTTGTTCAACTAAATTAACATCATATGAAGTTGAAATTGTTTCATCTTCTTTTGATACGATATTGATAGCATATGTACCAACTGTATCTGATTTATATGCTGATGAATCAATTGTTATTTCAGAAGCTTGAAGTACTAATTGTACATCGTCATCAAATACTGCGAATACTACTAAGTTATCGCTATTGAATTCAGCACCCTTCTTGAATCTTTGTTGAGTTGCACCTAAAGAAGGTAATAACTTAACAATCTTAGAACCTGGTGTTCTAACATTAGAAGATGATGTCTTTAATTTATATTTAGTTGCATCATTAGCTTCTAATTCCCATGCACCAGTATCTGAGAAATCTAATTTTAATGTATCTTTTAACCAATCAACTGTTACAGCATCTTTTGAAACTGTTGTTGCTGTTGCAACTGTAGAACTATCTGTACCAGTAAAATATAAATTTGTTGCTGTTACACTTCCGGCATAATTTTTATTATTAGCGATTAAACTAGCTATGTCACTTACAACTACTACATTTTCAATAGTTGAAGTTGTACTACTACCATCAGCACCTTGTAATACGTTTACTGCTGTGTTGCTAAATGTAGGCTTTAATATAGCGTTCTTTAATGAGAAAGTACCTTGTCTCATTCTACCAAATACGAATGAAGCATTACCTGTTGTTGATAAATCACCTTCGATATCAAGGTCACTAGCATTAACAGTCATCATACCCTTGTTAGTGATATCACCAAATAGCATACCACCATAATTACCAGTTTGAATCTTACATGCATTCTTAATAGTGATTCTATTGATTGTTGCTGTATTATTATATGGTCCGATTTCGTTTAATTCACCGCCTAAGAAACCACCATAAGTTCCTACATTGATTACTGAACATGCGTTGAATTCAATGTCTTCAAATTTACAGTCGCCACCAACTAAACCAGCGATGAAACCAATACCTTGTTGAGCACCACCTGATACTGTACATGCTACGAATTTAACATTTTTAACAGTACCGCCACTTATAGATCTAAAAATAAGACCTGTTTTATTTGTTTTTGTTTCGTCATAAACAGCATTCTTAACTTTATGACCATCACCATCAAATATACCAGCAAATGATTGAATCTTTGAAGTTTCGATATCAGCTGCTGAAACATTAGCAAAATCGATATCTCTAGCTAAAACAATCTTAGCTGCTGTTAAAGTTGAATCAGCACGCATTGCGATTAAATCTTTTGCATAATTGATATGTAAATATTCTGCATATGGATCTGTTAAATCAAATTCTTCCCACTTAGCATATAAAGTCATGCTTTCTTCTACTGCTTCAAAATCATTAACTTCTTTTGTTAAGTTTGAATCACTAAACCAACCTAAGAAATGTAATGCATCTGGATGTGTAGGTGTAGTTAAACCTAATAAAGCACCCTTATCTAAAGTAACAGATTCAATTGCACTTCCGCCTTGTGAATCAAATGTAACTGTAACTTCAGTAACAGTATCTCCACTAGATGATTCTGCAGAATCTTGACTTGTAGAACTATTAGAGCTTTGAGCTTCCTCGCTACTTGAAGAATTATTTGTAGATTCGCTAGATACTTCACTAGTTGCATCTTTAGAGCTTTCCTTATTCTTCTTGCTATTACATGAAGCTAATGCAACAGCAGATGTAAATGCCATAAGCATTCCAAATAGAATTTTTTTCTTTTTCATATATATATCCTTTCATTTTTTTGTGCCACCGAAAACGTTTTCGGCACACACGACTATCAAAATGATAGCATAAAGAAAACGCTTTTACAATAGGGCAAATTAAAAAATTTATCATTTTATGATTTTTTTATTTTGCGCCGTCGATTTTACGACATAAAAAAACCATTTTTTTCACATTATAATAGATGTTATATATTATATATATAAAACAAAATAAAAAACCACATCATCGAAGGTGTGGTTTTTAAAGCTCACTTACGTGTTCAAATGCCGTGTTTACTACTATTTCTATGTGGTCATCCGCTATTGTATAAAACACTTCTTTTCCTTTTTTTTCATTCCTAATTAAACGTGCTTTTCGAAGCAATGCTAGTTGATGAGAAACAGCATATTTGGTCATGCCTAATTTATCTGCAATTTCATTTACACACAAGCTTTCTTTTTCTATTAATAGTAATATTTTAAGTCGTGTAGGATCACCCAAAAGCTTAAAAAATTCGCATGTGTCTTCTATTTTAGATGTCATATTTTTAACCATCTTAATCACCTCATAATTGAATAGTTATTCAACTAATATAATTATATAAGAATCTACTCAATTTGTCAAAAAATAAGCACTTGTCTTTTAACAAGTGCAAATTTCTTACTTATTTATAACAAATGATACTCCGCCAGTTTCTTCGTTTCTAACACTTAAGTTATATCCGAAAAAATATACTGTCTTTTGAACAATTGACATGCCAAGCCCAAATTGACCTTTACTGCCCTTTTCATACGGTTTAAATGAACTTTTAACGAATTGTTCGTCAATTGGTTCACCATCATTAAATATTGTTAAAATATCTTTTTTAAGGCATATTTTAATCTTTGTTTTAGCATATCTTTTAGCATTATCAACTATATTACTTACAACTGTATACCAGTTTTCTTTGTAGCCTTTATAGAATGTTTCACCATCTATTTCTACTTCTATTTCTAATGAAGTTTGAAGTCTATATTGAGTAACAACCTCGGTAATGATTTCATTCATACAAACATCTTCAAAAGGCTTTGATTTATCAAGATATTCAAGTGAATTATATTGTAATAATCTTTCTACTTTATGCTTTAAAATATCTGATTGTTCAATTATAGTTTTTAGTGCTTCTTCACCTAAAACATTATCTTGCATAGCTTCTGCATATGATTTTATTACCGCAATCGGTGTTTTAAAATCATGGCTTAAATTTTGAAGCATTTCTTGTTTTGTTGCCTCATTTAAGGCAATTTCTTTTCTCATTGAATCCACAGATAATGACAATTTACCTAATTCATCTTTTGAATTATCAATATAAACATTCTTATATTTGCTCTTAGGCAAACTTAAGATATGATTTTGAATAGCATTTATTCTAGAAACAAATCTTCCACTCCAAATCATTAATACACAAATAGCTAATAATAACAGTATAAAAAATGCAATAATTAATCTCATCGAAATGGCAATAATTAAGTTATTAGAATAAGATGTATCAGTAAATACTATTGAATAATTATTTTCATCAAAAATACGAATGACATAAAATACTTTTTCAACACTAGTTTTGACATTTCCTTTTGATGTATATGCTGAACTGAATTCATCATTATTTTGATTATTATTATTATTATAATTTTCTTTATATTCTTCAAAATGAGATGCAACAAGGCTCTCTAATTCTTCTTCAGTTATATAATATTGAATACCTCTAGTATTCTTTGTACCATCAACAACGTGTAAATAGCCAACTTCCATATCTTTTAGTTCAAGTGGTCCGCTATCAATTTGAGAACTTTCACCACCTGGACCTTCTCGATCTGGTCTCATGATACCAACATATGAATTAAGTCTGGCAAAAACTTGTTCTTCTGCAACATTGTTAACAAAAACTAGAGTAATTATTGAGAATGCGCATGACGCAAACAACAATATACTAGCGAATATTATAAATAACTGACTCGAAATATTTAATTTCTTTATCATACTAGTAATCTATATCCGAATCCATATATAGTCTCTACATTTAATGCAGGCATCTTTTGTCTTAATCTTCTCATTAAATCATCAACGACTCTATCGCTACCATAATAATCATTTCCCCACACATTATCAAGAATTTGATCACGCGAGAAAGCTTTTGATTTATTATTCAATAAGAATAATAATAAATCGTATTCTTTGCTAGTTAAATTTATTATTTCATCATTTTTAGTAACTATTCTTCTATCAAAATCAATAGAATAACCACTAAAATCAAGAGTATTCTTTTTACTTGATTCATTAGGATAACTTCTCAATAACAAATTCTTAACTCTTAAAATTAATTCTCTTGGGGAATATGGCTTTGCAACATAATCGTCACTTCCAAGTTCAAGACCCATTACTTTATCGATATCCTGATCACGTGCTGATGTAAAAATAATAGGTTTTCTAGGACTTTCTGCTCTAATCAATTTAATAAGATCATATCCAGAAATAATACCAGGAAGCATTATATCTAAAATCCATAAATGAAAGCTATCATCAATGGCATCTTTAGCATCCTCACCATTATTGAATACAACAACCTCATAACCTTCATTAGCTAAATATTTAGAGACTAATGATGCAAGATTCTTTTCATCTTCAACTAAGGCAATCTTAAACATTTAAATCACCATCCTCGTGCTTTATAGTAAATAAATTATAACACAAAATAACAAATTGAGAAAGACGTATTAAGTTTTCACAAAATATAACATAATTTTAACAAAAAAATCAAAAGTGCAATTTTTACACCTATTATATAATCTTTATTCCGTAATTTAAAATATCTCTCATCAATATGTTAGAATGTCTCCTCATATCATATATATTAATTTCAACTTTTTTCTTTAAAATTTCTTCTAAAGAAGACTCGACCTTTATTTTATTTATTTTGTTATCTTTATCATAAATAAATAAATTAATATCAGAAGAAGAGTTTGGAGTTTCTTTAGCATAAGATCCAAATAAATAACAATAAACAAGGTTATAATCAGCAAAAAATCGCTTAACTACCCTTTTTATTGTGTATATATCAAGTATTCCATGTTCCTTATCTACGTTACCATAATCTGAAAGTTTTTCTAAAATATAGTTATATTTAATTGTGCCGATCCTGTTTGGATTGTTCTCATAATCTTTAAATGTTCTAAGCGGAATTCCGACCAATTTTGAAGCTTTTTCTTGCGTTAATTCCTTCTTTGTTCTCATTTCTTTAATAGTCATTATAATCACCAATTAAAATATACAACAAAAATGCGATTATTGCAAGTAGAAGTGCAATTTTTGCACCAAGAAAAAGTGCAAAAGAAAAGCGGTGAATTTCACCGCATACATAATTAATCTTCGTATAGTTTTTCGTAATCATCCATATACTTATTGTATTTTTCTTCATCAAGTGAAGTATCATCATATGATTCATCATCTTCGTCTTCATCATATTCTTCAGCTTCATATGAAGTATCATCGTAATTATCATCTTCTGAATCTTGATCATCTAATTCATCACTATCAGCATTTTCATCTTCGCTTGTAGTGTATTCCTTACTATCATCATCGCTATCAGAATCTTCGTCTTCATAATCTTCATCATCAAGTGCTTCAGAAACATAACCATCTTCATCAAATAATTTTAATGATTGACGGCTCTTAAGATCCCAAAGGTTTTCCTTGCTTAGGAATACAAAGCTTGATGATACAATAATATCTGTATATAACTTAGCAGCTACAGAACCATCTGTATCTGTGATTCCCTTTCTTTCTAATACCTTTTCAATTAATTCATAAATATTTACAGGATCACTTGTTTCATTCATGATTTCAAGTGCTACCTCTAATAATGACTTTTGATCTGCCATAATTAATCCTCCAAAAAGTAAATGCTATTATATTTTACTTAAAAATTATCCTTTTTTCAAGTCTTTTTTATGTAATAATATAGATATTTTGTGGGTTGATATAATATCATTTATATTCATTTTATATTCGACCACACATTTATTATCAATAAATTCAATTTTGTTAGTATAAACGCTAAACTCAAATTCTAATCCTAAATGATTTTTATAATAGCCCTTTGTGCTATTATTTAATTCTAAATTTAGAATCATTGTAACTTTACCAGTTCTAGTAAAAAGTAAAGAAGAAGTAGATAATTTTTTAATATTAATTACTGTATCTTCTACACTTTTGTCTACAAATTCGATAGTAGAAGAATCTATTCTTTTATATGATGTTGTATATATTACTTTTTCATCATTACTATCTATACTATAAAAGGTAAGATTCATATTAATATTCCCTTCTACCTTCAAATGCCTTTATTAAAGTCATTTCATCTAAATAAGATATATCTCCACCAACTGGTAAACCATGAGCAATTCTCGTTACCTTAACATCATATTGTTTTAATAATTCGTTAAGGTATTTAGCAGTTGTTTCACCTTCGATTGTAGCATTTGTTGCTAAAATAATTTCAGAAACCTCATTGTTTTTAACCTTATTAACTAACGGTTCAATATTTAAATCATCTATTCCTATACCTTTTGTAAAAGAAATAGAACCATTTAATACATGATAAATTCCTTTATATTCGCCTACGCGTTCTAAAGTAAATAAATCTTTTATAGATTCTACAACAAGAATTTGTCTGTGATTTCTTGTTGTATCACTACATATACTACATAATTCATGTTCTGAAATATTTCCACAAGAAGAACATATATGTATGTCTTTATGAAGTGAAAGAAGTGCATTAGAGAAATCTACGATTTCTTCCTCCTTCATATGCATAAATACATATAATGCATATCTTTCTGCAGTTTTCTTACCAACTCCTGGTAATCCTTCAAAACAATCAATTAATTTTTGTAAAGTATCAGGATATTTATTATTCATTAGAATCCAAATCCTTGTGGAAGGTTAAATCCTCCCATTAGCTTATCTGATTCTTCCTCAATTTTCTTTAATGCATCATTGATAGCTAAAACAATCATGTCTTGAACCATTTCTAAGTCGTCTTGAGCAGCTTCCTTATCAATTACTACGCTTATAACTTCATGATTTCCCTTAACTTCAGCCTTTACAACTCCACCACCAGCAGTACCAGTGAAGATAGTTGCTTCAAGCTTTGCTTGAGCTTCCATTACTTGCTTTTGCATTTTTCTTAATTTCATCATTTGTTGTTGATTCATAAAACTAATCCTCCAATATAACTAAATCATCACCAAATAAATTCTTGGCTTCATCAACTTCTGTATTTTTATTATCTTCAATAAATTCAGGTGTAACTCGTCTTTTTACATACAATCTCATCTCTTCTAAGCTTGGCTTAGGATTAGATGGAGAATATTTGTTTTTAAAGTCTACCTTTATCTTTTCCCAGGATTCCCTTGTAATACATAAGTAATCCTTAATATTTATATCATATTCGCTTAAAATTTCAATTATTTTTTGGTAGCATTCATATTTCATAATTCTATTGCAGAACCTATTATCTGCAAGAGCAATTAAAAATGAATCCTCACTTACTGCACAAATACTACCTCTTATAAGAATTTGAACAGTAGCTAAATCAGAATATTTATTCTCGATTTGTTTAAATATAGCTTCAAGTTTAACTTTATTGTCTCTTGATGCATTATTTAATACCTTTTCAACATCGTGGATGTTAATTTCATCATCAGGAACCTTTTCAATAGAAGAAGTATCAATATGTTCAAAAGGATTTGCAACATTATTTTCTACTTTTATTTCTTCTTGGTTATTATTAACTTCTGAAATATTAACAACTGGTTCTTGTTTAATTTCATTAAAAGTATTAATTATAGGTTCAGGATTATTAACAGGCTCTTGTCTCAATCTTCTTAAATCATCACTAGACATATATCCGCTGTTATTACTGAAACTTGGAAAACTATTTCTTTGATTATTATATTGATTCTTTTGATTCTTTTGTAAATCATTAACTGACATCTCTAAAGATTCAACTCTATCAATAATATCGGCAAAATCATTGACTTTAGCATCGCTCATTTTTAATATAGCAAGCTCAATATATGCACGTTTTTGTGTAGAAAAACGCATTTGATTCAATGAATTATTTAAGATATCTAGCCATGAATATATTATTGATTTTGATACCTTTTTAGATAATGATATAAAATCTTCATTTTTATACATTAATTTATCATCTAAAGTAGCATTATTCTTAAACATTAATAAATCACGTAAGAATAATATTAAATCATTAATAATTCTTGGGACTTCCTTACCTTCTTTAATGATTTTATCTATATCTAATATACAGCCAGTAGAATCATTATCATAACATTTTGACAATAAATCAATCATCTTAATATAAGATATATTACCACTTATAGCTAAAACATCATCTAATGTTATTTCAGGATTAACACTATAGCTTATACATTGATCAAATAATGATAATGCATCTCTCATACCACCTTCAGCAGAAATAGCTATTTGATGTAGGGCATCATCAGTTATTTTAATATTTTCTTCTTGAGCAACAATTCTTAATCTTTTTAATATATCATCTATATCAATAGAAGAGAAGTCAAATCTTTGACATCTAGATAAAATAGTTTTAGGTAATTTATATGGTTCAGTTGTAGCCAATATAAATATTACGTGTCTTGGTGGTTCCTCAAGTGTCTTAAGTAAAGCATTAAATGCTGCATTACTTAACATATGAACCTCATCAATAATATATACTTTATATTTACCTTGAGCTGGTAAATATTTAACTGTTTCTCTAAGTGCTCTAATATCATCAGCACCGTTGTTTGAGGCAGCATCTATCTCTACGACATCAGAAATAGTGCCTTTGGCAATACCTTGACATATTTCGCATTCACAACATGGCTCTGGTGTTGGTCCGTTAACACAGTTCATTGCCTTTGCCATAATTTTAGCTAAAGTAGTTTTACCTGTACCACGTGGTCCACAGAATAAGTAGGCGTGAGCAACTTTATTTAATTTTATCGCATTTTGTAAAGTTTTAATTATATGTTCCTGTCCAACACATTCTTTAAAATTTTGTGGACGATAAGCTCTATACAACGCAACATACGCCATGTTTATTTCCTCCTATTCTGCATAATATACATGCATTACACCATTCTTATCAAAATAGTGATAATATGTAAGAATTACTTCGTTAGATACCATTAAATCGTGGACAGTAGTCCAATAACCATCCTTATTTAAATTGCATCCAACCTCTTTATATACTTTATAAATTAAATCACTGCAATATGATTTATTTTTAGTATCAAATGTAAAATTGTAATTATATGGATCTCCATAATGACTTATGGCTGTAGATAATATCTTATCTCTTTTTTCTTCATCCATATTTTTTGGTCTAAAAGCTAAAACTGTTTCATAAGCATCTGGCATATTCCACACATCTTTACCAAAATCCTGACAATAATCATCAGCACTTCTTAAACCACTAGTTTCCATTGAATTTTCATCATCAGTTTCTATAAGATAATCTTCGTAATTACCAAGACAAATACCTGCGTGTCCCCCAACAAAAAAGGACATCAATTGTTCTAATACATCATTATCTAAATATGTAAGTGGTGTAACTAAAATATCCCCAGGATATCCAGGATACATAGTATTACCTGTCTTAGTATATCCAGGCTTATCTAAATCTAAATCCACTTTATAATATTTGATATCTTCTGTTGAAATATCTTCTTGATAAACACCTTTTTTGGTAAAATTCTTTACTCTAGTAAATCTGATACTATTTTCAACAATTGACTCAATACCAAATGAAAATACTGCAAATATTAAAATTGATAATACAATTCTAAGACACCATTTCAAAACATTTTTCATAATAACATTTTATCACATTTTATTACTAATTAAAACAATCTTATAGCATTATTTAAATATTAAATATTTAATGCTTAATTAATAAAATAAAACATTTGATGCAAATATGTTTTATTTTGTGATATAATTTATTTAAATATTTGTGAAAAGGGTGTTTATATGAGAGATAAGTGGAATAGCCGTGGTGCATTTATACTTGCATCTATAGGCTCTGCAGTAGGTTTAGGTAACGCTTGGAGATTCCCCGGACTATGTGCAAAATATGGTGGAGGAGCCTTTTTAGTTGCATATCTAATTTGTATGGTTATTTTAGGTATTCCGCTACTAATGATGGAAACTGCAATAGGTAGAAAAGCACAAGGTGGTGCTCCAAAAGCAATGCGCTTGATAAACAAAAAAGCAGAACCAGTAGGTTGGGCTGCAGTTGCAAATGCATTTGTTATATTAACTTATTATGCAGTAGTATTTGCTTGGTGTATTTTAATGTGCTTTGTTGCATATAAATTTGCAGGAAGTGCAAAATCAGACGAAGGTGCAAGCTCATTATGGGAAAATACAATTGGTACAACTTGGAAAACATCATTTTTTGGTGATGGTGGAAAAATTAGCTTATTATTAGTTATTTGTTTAGGTATTGCCTGGGCATTAATTTACGGATGTATCAGAAATGGTGCATCTCAAGTAAGTAAAGTTGTTAAATACACAGTATTTTTACCTGTAATCATGTTACTAATACTTGCTGTTAAGGGTTTTATTAATAACCCACAATTAGGTGAAGCGTTAAAAGCTTTATTCGTTCCAAAATGGAAAGAATTTGGAGATGCTGAGCTTTGGGTTAATGCGATGGGCCAATCATTTTATAGTTTATCAATTATGATGGCTATTATGTTTGCATATGGTTCTTATTTAAAGAAGAGTTCAAATATCGCTGTAGATTCAATAATAATCGCATTCAGTGATTTAGCAATTTCAGTATTATCAGGTATCGTATTATTTACAACAATGTATCAAACTGGTAAAACAGTTAATAATATGAGTGCATCTGGTATTGCAACAGCATATATTATTTATCCAACTGCGATAGTTAATTTAACAAATATCGGTGTTGCAAATGCAATATTCGGATTCATATTCTATTTCATGTTATGTACACTTGCAATAGATTCAGCCTTCTCAATTCTTGAAGGTGTTGCAACAGCAGTATCCGATAAATTTAGATTACCAAAGAGAAAAACTACTTTGACAATCGCCATTATCGCTGCGCTAATATCTGTAATTTATATTACAGGTGCCGGTGTCGGATATCTAGACATCGTTGATAACTGGACTAACCAATATACATTAATTATAATTGGTATATTAGAAACATTGATCGTAGGCTGGTTCTTTAGACCGAAAAAAGTGCTCGACGAAATCAATAAAAATACAACTAAATTCAAAATGCCTAGATGGTGGTTTGAAACATCAATTAGAATAATAGCTCCAATATGTTTAACATTCTTGTTTATATGGCAATTTGTTGTATTATGTAAAAATGGATTTAGATATGACAAAAATTATAATCTAGCAGCTGAAATTATAGCAGGTTGGGTTGTAACTGCATTAGTATTCGCATCTGGATTCATTGTAAGAATCATATTACACAAGACAAAGAAAGGTCAAACTATATTAGAATTAGAAGCTCAAGAACCATCTTGGGATGAAATTGATGAAGTAAATGAACTTGCTGATGAAAATCAGTCTATACCAGAAATAGAAGATGTACAAGCTGTAGATAATAATTAGTGATTAAACTCAACTTAGGTTGAGTTTTTTTCATTAAAAAAAGCCTTATGATTAACATCATAAAGCTTCAATATATTATAAATTACTTGAACCTAAGAATTTAGATAATGATTTTCCTGCGTCAAATGCATTAATTAATACAACTATTGCTAGGAAGAATGCTCCTACGAATTCACTATCTAATGTCTTATCCTTAGTTGTTTCCATAGCAAGTGCAATTATTATCGCAACTAACGCAGCTAAAGATAATACAATCTTCAAAAATGGCTTTTTAGTACTCTTTTTAGATGCTACCTGTGCGTTTAAATCAAGCTTTGCATCCTTTAAACCAAATATACTAAATAATAATGTAATTATTGTAAATACAATTGGTATATAAATATAATTAGATTTAAATCCTTGAATACCACATGTTAATGCAAATGCACAATGTGAAAATATTAATTGTGGACCATAGAACATATAATCTTTTTTCTTTTGGATAATTCCCATTACGAATGAATAACCACCAAGTGCTAAAAATAAAATACCTGGAATACCTACAAGTAAGAATACCATTACAGCTTTACCATGATTCTTAGTCTTAGTTGCTTCCTCTTTTTTATTTTCATCACTTGTATTAGAACTTTCTTGTGTTTCTGCATTTAAAACAGTAACTGTTTCACAAGATGTAGTACTATAATTTGTACTAATTTGACTAGAAACTCCTACATTAAATGTAAAAAGAAGAAGTATCGCAATTAGAATAATACCTAAAATCTTATGTTTTTTCATAATATCATTCCCTAACTATTTATTAAAATTCACAAATTTATTATACCATACTGAATAAAAAGAAAAAAGATGCCAAATTTAAATTGGCATCTTTATTATATTAATTGCTCTTTGGTTTAATAACAATTGCTCTTGCTTCGCCTTCGCCCTCAGATTCAGTATAAACATCTCTCCAATCAGATAACTTTTCATGGATAATACGACGTTCAAATGAATTCATTGGTTGTAACTTAACAGGATGCTTTGTCTTAATAACTTCCTTGGCAGTCTTAGTAGCTAAAATTTCTAATTGTCTAGCTCTATTTGCTTTATAACCACCAATATCTAAAGTTGTTACGATATGATCTCTTGTATAAGTTGATATAAGGTTACGTAAAAGAATTTGAAGAGCTTCTAATGTTTTACCCTTTACACCAATAAGTAATGAATTTTCATAACTATCTATTAAATAATGAATTTCAGATTCACCATTTACGCTTCTAGCTTCAATTTGGTAACCAATATTTAAAGCATTTAATATACCTTCTAAATATTTCTTACCTTCAATTGTTAAATTAACATCAACTAAAGCTTCAAAGTTAATGTCACCATCAACTGTTTCACCTAAAGTATTGATGAAAATCTTTTCGCTTGAAATATGTAATCTTTTTACGGCTTCTTGTAATGCTTCATCTTGATTTTTAGCTGTAAATTCAACCTTTTTTTGCATATTTTCACCTTCTCCTTTATTTAGAATACATTGTCGTTATCAATGTTTGATTTAAAATATTTATGTTCTTGCCATAATCTAACAATTTGTGATTGTAGGATTTGATACGCAGAACCGATTACCCAATAAACACCAAGTGATGAGCTTCTTAAGATTAAGAATGCAAACATTACATTCATAATAATCATAACCCACTTCATTTGGTTATTATTTTGTTTCTTTTTCTTATCATTAGGATGAACCTTTTGATATTTCATAGGTCTTTGACCTAGCTTTTGTTGTAAAAGTGTTAAGCCGATGAAGGCTGCAGCTAATACAACAGCGAAAATCTTATCTTGAATTGCACTTGCATCAAAGAAATTTGTATTTAATTCGAAGAAATTAAATAACTTAGTATTATTTAATGCGAATGCACCACGATATGTAATAGTAGCAGATGCATCTATGGCAGTTGTTTGAGTTGCATTGATTCTTTGAACAACCTCATACATTGACATGAAGATTGGGAACTGTAAAAGCATAGGAACTACGCATCCTAAAGGATTAATCTTGTATTTCTTATAAAGCTTTTGAGTTTCCTGTTGCATCATTTGTTGACTTCTTGGGTCTTGTCTTCCAGCATATTTTTGTTGGATTCTATTCATTTCTGGTTGTAATTGTTGCATTTTATATGTTAAGCCATTTTGCTTAGCATAAATAGGCCATGCAAGAGTTCTTACAATAATAGTTGTAAAGAAAATACCCCAGAAGAATGAATTACCTAAGAATTTACCAATATTTGAGCATATCCATGCAATTGGATAGCTTAATAAATTAATTGGCCAACCCCAGAATGTATTCCACATACCTGCACCACCGTTCCAAAGGTCAACCCATTCATTGCCATAAGTAGTATATGGCTTTGTATACCAGCTACCTGAGTCCATACGACAGCTTGAAAGCATTGGAATAACTAAAATACATAAAGCGACAAGAATAAATTTATATCTATTTCTG
>JAILIY010000123.1 GCA_024695025.1 Acholeplasmatales bacterium | reverse complement strand
ATAATATGAAATGCATCATCTCCATCAATGATTTGAGATTTTAAATTATCATGTGAAATAAAATATTTTTGCATTATATTTCTCCTTCTTATTATGATTTTTAAAATCTATTTACTTCTATTAGGGATCCTATATTTTTCTTAATAATTTTTTTATTATCATAGATAATCTCCATAATAACTTATTCATATTATATCAAATTTTATTACCAAAATAATATTATATTACAAAAGAAAAAATGTTAATAGACCTTTGTCTACTAACATTTTTCTGCTTTACTATACTTAATATCTATTCATTATAAATATATTGATTTAATATGGCCTCAAGCATTTCTTGGTGTCCTGATTCATTTTTAATATTTTTATTGGCTAACGCATATGCCTCTAGCTCTTTAAATGATGTATTTTTATTTTTAATTTTTAATCCTAATGGACTTTCAAAAGATTTATATCTTTCCTTAACAAAATTATCAAATACCTTATCATTTATTAATTTTGAAGCAATTCTTAGACCTTTTGCGAAAGTATCCATACCTGCAATATATGCATATGCAAGGTCTTCATCTTCAAATGATGATCTTCTAACCTTTGCATCAAAATTTAAGCCACCACTATGTAGCCCACCATTTTTAATAACCTCTATCATAGCAAGTGTTGCATCATAAATATTAGTTGGGAATTGGTCAGTATCCCAGCCTAGTAGCATATCACCTTGATTTGCATCTATTGAGCCTAATACACCATTAATTCTTGCCATATTTAATTCATGATTAAATGTATGTCCTGCAAGTGTTGCATGATTTGCTTCAATATTCATTTTGAAATCTTTTTCTAAATTATATTTCCTTAAGAATGATAATACTGTTTGTGTATCAAAATCATATTGATGCTTTGTTGGCTCCTTTGGTTTAGGTTCAATTAAAAATTGGCCTTTAAATCCTATTTCATTTGCATAATCCTTAGCCATTTTTAAGAAATATGCAAAATTATCAAGTTCTAGTGCTGTATCTGTATTTAATAAGGTTTCATATCCTTCTCTTCCGCCCCAGAATACATAATTTTCTCCACCTAGCTTTTTAGTTATTTCAAGTGCCTTTTTAACCTGTGCGGCTGCATATGCATAAACATCTAAATTACATGAGGTTGCTGCACCATGAACAAATCTTTTATTATTAAATAAATTAGCTGTTCCCCATAAGCATTTAATATTTGTCTTTTTCATTTTTTCTAATATATAATCAGAAATAATATCTAATCTTTTATTTGTTTCTTCTAAATTTTTTCCTTCTGCAATTATATCTCTATCATGGAAACAAAAATATTCAATTCCAAGCTTTTGCATAAATTCAAAGCCTGCATCAACCTTTGCCTTTGCATATTCTATAGGATCATCTAAATAAAAGCTTCTTTCAATTGAACCTTCACCAAACATATCAGTGCCATTTGCACATAATGTATGCCAATAGCTCATCGCAAATCTTAAATGCTCACTCATTTTTTTACCTAATATAACCTCATCCTTGTTATATTCTTTAAAGCTTAATGGATTTTTCGAATCCTTACCTTCGTATTTAATCTTACCAAATTTAAAATATTCCATTATTTTATCTCCTTAAAAATATGTTTTGTACTATTATATATTTCTTTATATATTTTATAACCATTATTATAAATTATAGTCCAGTCCTTTATAGGCTTTGTAGAATCATCATATTTAACAATATTATTTATTGCATCACCGATATTTTTATATTCACCACCGCCAACCATTGCCAAAATAGCAGCTCCTAGGGCTCCTGTTTCTTTATTAGTTTCCTTCAATTCTAAATTAAGCATTGAAGCTATTATATCTTTATATAGCTTTGATTTAGCTCCGCCTCCAGATATAATCGCATAATCTATTTTTTTATCTAGCATATTATATGAATCCTTAATAGAATATCCTACACCTTCCATTAAAGCCCTTATCATATGCCCCTTAGTTGTAGTATTTTTTATTCCAAAATATACTCCTTTTGCATCATTGTCTAAAATAGGAGTTCTTTCACCTAATAAATAAGGTAAAAAATATAAATTATTGCTTCCACAATCTATTTTTTCTGCTAAATGAGTCATTTCATCATATTTCATATTAAATTGCTGATCTCTTAACCATTTTAAAGATGTGCCAAATCCATTGGTACAGCCCATATTATAATATTTATTATCTCCCGCAATAAATGTTTGAAGCTCACCCTTAGGATATATTTTTAAATCATCACAAGGATTAAATATAACACCACTAGATCCAAGTGATATTGATATAGCATTTGAATTAATAATGCCACTTCCAATTGCACTTGCTGCTTGATCTGCAGCTCCACCAACTACATATACATTATTTAATCCAATTATATTTTCAATATCCTTTTTAATATATCCTCTTATATCATATGAATTAATTATTTTAGGTAATTTATTTTTATCTATATTATATTTATTTAATATTTCAATAGAATAATCCTTCTTATTTATATCTAATAATTGCGTACCGGATAAATCACTATATTCACTTAAAAAATCACCTGTAAGCATAAAAGATATATAATCCTTTGGAAGCATTATTTTATCTATTTTATTATAAATATCTAATTCATTATTTTTTACCCATAAAAGCTTTGATAAAGTAAATGCGGACATAGGAATGTTTCCGGTTATTTTTTTACATTCATCAAATCCTAAATCTTTTTCAATTATTTGTTTTTCAAAATCAGTTCTATTATCACACCAAATAATTGAATTTCTAAGTGGCTTATCATTTTTATCTAAAATAACTAAGCCATGCATCTGTCCTGAGATTCCAATTCCTTTTATTTCATATTTCTTTTTTCCAAAATATTTTAAGACCTCAATAGTGGAATTAAACCAAACAATAGGATCTTCTTCTGCATATCCATCTTTGATAGATATAATATCATATTCAATCAAATATGAATCAATAATATTACCATCTTTATCAAACAAAACACCCTTAACACCAGATGTCCCTAAATCTATTCCTAAATAATTCATAGTAATCACCTGACTTTATTTTATCATAATCACTACGAAATTAAAAAAATTAAAAGTTAAAACTAATATTTTCAACATTTTTAATATTTAAATGTCGTTTTTGATGAAATTTTATTCATCAAAGTGAGATACTTTGTGACCACCTACCTAATGAATTCTAACAATTTTATAACTATTTTAATAGTAAAAATAGCTTAGCTATAACTTTTTCAAACAACAAAAAAAGCAGGGTGAGAAGTCCTGCTTTTGTTGTATTTTTCTGCAATAATTGTAAAACGTAAAATAATTATCTCTTTGAGAATTGTGATGCCTTACGTGCTTTCTTAAGACCGTATTTCTTACGTTCTTTGCATCTAGGATCACGAGTTACTAAACCTGCTGGTTTTAATACTTGACGATAGTCAGCATTTACTTCCATAAGTGCTCTTGCAATACCAAGACGGATTGCACCAGCTTGACCTGATAAACCACCACCAAATACATTTACGATAATGTCGAACTTGTCTTCATTTTCAGTAATTGCTAATGGTTGCATAACGTCAAGACGGATAGCAGCTGAAGGAATATATTCTTCAAACTTACGGCCATTGATGACGAATTCGCCCTTACCGCTTCTTAGGTATACTCTAGCTACTGAGCTTTTTCTTCTACCTGTTCCAAGATATTGAACTAATGTCTTCTTTGCCATAATTATGCCTCCACCTTATACTCTACAGGCTTTTGTGCTGTATGAGGATTCTTATCATCCGCATAAACAAAAAGCATTCTGCGCATTTGATTACCAAGCTTAGTATGTGGTAACATACCATTTACAGCTTCTTGAACCATTCTTGTAGGGAACTTAGCCATAACTTCTTCAGCACTTTGTGTCTTTAAACCACCGTTATAAGCTGAGTGTCTACGGTAAAGTTTATCATGCCACTTATTACCAGTTAACTTAATCTTTGAAGCGTTAAGAATAACTACATAGTCACCACAATTTACATTTGGTGTGTATGTAACTTTTCCTTTACCTCTTAAAAGTGATGCTGCAACTGTAGCAAGTCTACCAAGAGTAAGTCCGTTTGCGTCAATGACGTACCAATTATGTTTTACGTTTTCCTTTTTTTCCATGAAAGTCTTATTCATGATTTTCCTCCTAAATTTAATATTATTTAGGGCAATGTGGATATTGCTTTAAAATGTAGCATTAAAATTATACTCTTAATGACAATTATAGTCAACACTTTATTTATTTTATAAATAGTTAAAAAAATGTAGATGGTTTTACCCATCTACATCTTTTATTTAATTAGTCTTCTTCATAATAAGGAATATCTGAATTTCCTGATAATAATACTGCTGAAGAATGTACCTTTTCAGTATATCCTGCTGCCCAAGCTGCTGAAGATGATGAACCAGATGATGAATCTGGAGATACTGTGATAATCATCATAACAGTTTGAGTAACGATTGATGATGGTGGTAAATATTGTCCATAATATTCAGATGTAGGATCATCTACTTCTGTATTTTGGTTCTTCTTACCACAATCAGCTGAAAGCTGAATTGATACTGCTAAACGCTTCTTACTATTTTCTTGACCGAAATCGATGAAGAATGAATAATAACCAGCTGGCAATAATTGTAATGGAGTAGCTGCAGGAATTACATATTCTCCACTAACTGGATCATATGATAAATTAACACCAATTGATTCGGTTGTTTCAACACTTACCATTTGACTACCTTGTTGAACCTTCTTATCATATGTATAAACCATTGATAAGTATAAGTCACCTAAATCTGTTTGTCCATCGCTTAATACGCCATCTGCAATATCAACTTTAAATTTGAAGTTGATGTTGTTAGATTGGTCAATAATTGCGAAATGGTAGAATTTAGCATTTTCAGTTGAATATTTATTCTTAACATCTTTTTCTGAGAAAATTACATAAGAATTATACCAGAATGTATTTTCAGCAGGTGTACCTGTGTAATCCCACTTCAATGAAGTATTACCTTCATTTGTTGTTCCAGAATATGGTGATACAGTATATTTTACACCATTCCATGTGAATGAATGATCTGCACCAACTGTTGCAATATTTTGATTTACATTAGTACCCTTCCATTCTGTTGAATATACTCTTCCCCAGCCAGTTGAAGTTAATTCAACTAGGAAGATTTCTGTCATTGTCTTATCACCAGATGCATAATTATATGGAACATATAAATATATATCATTATGGTTATTTAAGACATCATAATCATTACCTTGAGCTGCACTACCATATGTAGTTAACTTAGTTTTTGTTGTGTACTGATAAATTTCTGCATATTCATCAATACCTAATGTAGGTGAATATGAAGATAATTCAGCACCAGATGTTGTACCTACAACATAGAAATCAGTTGAAGTTGCATAATTATGTGGTTCAATGTTCATATAATTGATTTCTGATGTTGAAGCATCAACAGAAACCTTATTATTACCAATCGCTTGAGTTAAGAAATAGTAAGAAACACTATTATTTGTTACTTTACTTTGTTCAAGTGGAACAATTGAATATTCTGGTTCTACAACGGTTGCAAGAGCGCCAAGTAATGGGTCTGCTTGTAAAATTTGAACTGTTTGTAATAATGATACAAGTGAGTAGCTCTTGTAAAGCTTTAATGCAGGAAGCATTAATTCTCTTGTGTATTCTTGTCCATTTTCCCAAGTTCCCTTATTACTATATACATATGTATAAATGTAATAACCAGTATCTTCAGAAGTTGATACACTTACTGAGAAGCCTGTTCCAAGTGGAGTTGCTAAAGCTGGAGAATCAGCTAAGCCAGCAACTGTAGTCTTATTAATAACGTTGATATTTGCAGGTGAATAATAACCAGCAATTTCACTTGTATAAGAACCATCTGTATAGAAATTGCCTAAAATGTATCTTACAAGATATGCAGGTGCTTCAGTTCTTGTAAATGTAGTATTTTCATTTGAAATAACTACATCTGAGCTTGTATAAGATTGAGCACCTTTAGAAATACCATCAACATATAATGTAGCGAATGCTTGATTAGTTGCGAATGGAGTTAATTCTTTTAATGTGTGAATATAAGTATTTGTACTATTACCATCTTCTGATGTGATTGTATAAGTAATAGTATATGTAACTCTATCACCAGCAAGATTATCAACTGTTACAGCTGATACAACATTAGCATTATGAGATACAACAAAATCATCTAAATATTCAGGAACAAATCCCTTAGTATAAATTAATTCATTATAATCAAATGCTCTACCCCATTGAATATCTGTAGATAAGCTATAAATATTATTAGAATATGTAAATGTCCTTTCAGAACCATCATAAACATATGATGTGATTAAGCATTCTGTACTTGCCTTCTTAACAAGAGTGAATGGTGTCTTTTGACCACCAGATGTATTACCAAAGATATCAAGCCATAATGTATATGTTCCAGCAGGAAGCTCATCATTAATGTTGATTAAGAAATCTGCTGCACCATTTTCATCGATAATCATGTTATCTTCTAAGTCGTTCTTTGTGAAGCCATCTTTATTGCCTTTAGAATCAACTACTTTATTACCATCTTTATCAACTAAGTATACATATGCAAATAAATCCATACCTTCTGGAAGCTTATCACCAGTTGTCTTAGGTGATGTGATACTAAATCCTACTTGACTTCCTTCTGGTTCAACAGTAACTGTTGTTCCAGAAATAGTTGCATTTGTACTTAAATCAGAACTATATTCCATATTAAATGAAATATCAATTTCATTGAATCTAACAATGTAATCCTTTTGAACTGTAGTCTCTTCTGCAGTAATTGTTAAACCTGCTTGATCTCCAGTTGTTAATGAGAATGCAGTAGAACCTTCAATCATAGTACTTCTAGCAGTATCTGGATAAATAATATTATCAATTGTTAATGTAGTATCACCTTCAAATGAAGCAATATATCCATTTGGAATATAGAAATTAATAATACCATTATCTAAATCAACTTGACTTTGAGTTGCAGTGAAGATATCGCCAGTTGTAGTCTTTAAATCTAATTCAAATACTGTTGTAGCGATAGACTTCTTTAACTGCTTCATATCGATGAAGAAACCATAGTTTACAGAATCAGAATATGAAACATTGTTATCACCAGTATATAAATCTGAATCAATACCGCTTGCGATAGTTCCTCTTGTTCTCCATGATGCTGTCTCATCAATAGTCTTAGTTAATTCGAAATATTTGCTGCTATTTAATTTATAGTATGTACCAAGCTCTCTTAATACGATATTATCTGGTACGAATGCACCATTCTTAATACCTTGACTTGATGATAATGCAAATATACCATAACCAGAATCTGTTACGACATACTCAATGTATTTAGCAAATGCATCAAATTTATCATTATCAAATGTGCCATTTGAGTTAATATAATTCTTATCAGAACTAATCTTCTTTAATAATGTCTCCATTACTGTATTGTATAAAGATGCTGAAGATGAAGTTAAAGAAAGATTATAAATGTTTGCATAATCACCATTGATATATGCTGCTGTAATAGCATCCTTAGATGCTTGAGTATAATCTACTCCACTGCTGCTGTTACCAAACATAATAGCATCAGCTAAGAAATTATAACCATTATTAAATTTTACTAATAAATCATAAACAGTCTTTAATTGTGCAGGTGTTGAACAAGCATTAGCTATGAAATTATATACAGATTCATTGCTTCCTGATGCAATTAATCTTGCAAATGCAATCTTTTGTTCATTAGTGAATCCTGAAACTACTGTTGGTGTTGTAATACCATCAATTAAATAATTATCTGGAGCATTATCATTACCAGATGTATTAACAGGAGTTAAGTTAGCTAATGCACCCTTAACAAATGTATTATAAGCATTTGTTTGGCCATTTAAGAAATATTTAATATAAGATGATTGAATAGTACTATATTTAGGCATATCTAAGTTTAGATATCTAGTCTTTAAGAATGTACTATTATCTACAATATTAGTAACAGTTTGATAAGTTACAGAATATAAAGCTTGAGTAAAATAATAAGTATCTGAAGCGCGATATGTCCTTCCATTTAAATACTGCACTGTCAAAGTCTTATTATATAAATTTGCCATATCATTGAATGTATATGTTGCAGAACTACGCCCTGAAACAGAACCCAAACTATAGTAGTTTGTTCCATCATTTATACGTATTGTAGTTGCAGAATACGAACTATTATATACAGTAAACGTTGCAGATACATTTGTAACATCACTTTCATTAATACTTAAATCAAACGAACTGTTGAATGCGGAGATTAGCGCAGCCTTAGTATATGTAGTGTGAGTATAATCATCTAGAGATAATGAACCATTCTGCGTTTGTGTTGGTCTTTCTGTCTCATCAATAGCATAGAACACTACATCATTATTCGCATGAATCGTTCTTGTAGAATCTAATGTAATCGCATATGAATTTATACCATTAATTGTTACAGTATTTGTAGCATCATTACCAATAGTAATTGTTGATGATGTGCCTGTTGATTTAGCAATTAATGTGATATTTGCCGAATACGTATTAGGAATAGTTAATGTTGTAAATGTCATACCATATGTATAATTTGTTGAACCATATGTTGCGGCATTTCTAACACTTGCTAAACCTGTTCCTGTAACATTATTCATATTATATGGAGTTGTTATTGCAACTTCATTTGTTGTATCAAATGCTGATAAATATGTTGCTAATTGAGCTTCAGTCATTGAAGACAAGGACGCTAAATTAACATTATCATTTGATACTAATGATGGATTATTTAATATGTAATTCAATAAATCATCATAATCAGCATACGCTGCACTATAAGCAATACCATTAGATTTAATTAATTGCTTAATTAATTTTGCATATACGTTTTTATCATTAACAGCTGCAAGAATTAGTGTATTCTTATAATCAGCACTAGATATATTAGCTTTGTCTGTTAAATATTTCTTTAATGTTGTAGATGAATTTTGTTTTAAATATTCAACAGCAATCTTATTATTAACAAGAGTAGTGCTATAAATATTTGCTGTGAAGAATGTATCAATATATTGCTGACCATTAGTTGCATTATTTCCTAATGCTTCTAATAATGATTTTTGAATAACCTTCTTAAAGTTTGCTGAATCATTAGCTAAATATTCATTCCAAACTCTATTAATGATATTCTTTTCATCATCTGAACCATAAGTAGGATTGCTTGTGTAAGATGATAAATAACCATCAAGATCAAGTATTTGATTATAGTTGTAATCTATATATTGTGTAGTGAAAACGATTCCGGCATCGCCGTGCTTCCAAATCCACCAACGAGTAGCTTTCCATCTATAGACACCTGTTCTTCTTGTTGAATGCCAATTTGTATTAACGCCAGCAACATAGTATCTAGTACCATATTTATACCATAAGCCAGATAATGTTAATCTTATACCATCATTGCCTCGGTAACCAGTTCCGCTTCCTTCATTTTGATCATCATCATAAAGACCATGTCTTACACCATTTTCATCAATGTAATAACATATGTTACCATCAGCATTCGCAACAAGTAAATGTTCAACACCATCATCGCCAAACACTACCATTGCATCGTGAGAATTAGAATTTAATGTATATTCACCAGAAATTGTAACATTACCACCTTTATAACCATAAATTGCTGTTGTTGCAGCACCGACTATACTAAATTCAACACCATCTACATCAATAGCTCTTACCTTTTTTGTACTAAATGTAAGACCACCAAAGTCAGTATGCTGTCCTCCAACCTTATACCTAGATCCAGTAAATGTAACTTTAGTTTGTGCTGTACCAGAAATCATCTGGTCACTTCTTGCATACTGGTTATTTGATAACGCAGTACCATATTCATAAAAATGAAGTGAGGCAGAACCAACACCACCTGTTAATCCTGTTGCTTTTGATTCAAATGTAGTGCTTTGAGAACCAGTGTAAGAATGATAATTGTTTTGATTTCCAGAATAATAATCACGATATGTAGGTAACATAGATGGATCTTCTGTAGTAAATGTAGAGCCCCATCCACTTTTGTCTTTATTAACATATTGGTCTATTGTTAAACCACCAGTTGTAAATTCTGTGTTTAAATTAAATGAAGTATTATGATTATTAGGTTTTACATCTAATGTGACACTCTCAACCGCACTATTTCCTGCGGCGGCATATGGTCCATAGAAGTATGTACTTGGAGTGATAACTTGTGTATATAAATATGAGTTATCATTAGACATGTTTCCTCCTGGACTAGGAACTGTATTACTTTGGAATGTGTTATTATTTTCTGTTGCTAAATCATATATCTTTCTAGTTGTTGTAAATCTATCTTGGAAATATGTACGGAATGTACTTGTATCCTTAATTTGATTCCATAAAGCAACACGTGCTTCAATTACATCAGCTGATGTGTTATTTGTAGTTGAAATAGCTGTACTATCATAAATAGTTTCCATTGATGTAACAACATAACCATTCTTAACAAGTTCACTAAAGAAGCTTACTTCACTTGCCATAGAATCAAGATATGTTGAAATTTCTGAATATGTATTAGCACTAATTATCGCGTCAAATAATGCCTTCTTCTCTGTAGTTGATAATGTAGAATAGCCTGATGACATTTTTAATGTATCAGATACAGATGCAGATGAAACACCACAAATATTCATTAATTCTTGATAGAATAAATTATCATTAATATTTGTGAATAATGCATTTAATAATGCTAATCTTTGACTTTCGTTATTACTATAGTTAAAATATGCATTATTATTAGATTCTAAATATGTTACATAAGAATTTAATAATGCTTCTATTTCGGTTGTAGTTAAACCTGAAATATATGTATCAATATATTCTTTTATTTCAGTATTGTTAGCTAAAATACTATCAGCTAAAACTGAAGAATAACCATTATCATATGTTAATACAGATGCTAATAAACCTGATAAATCAATTGATGAATCTGCAGCAATTATTGCATCAACAATATTTTGTCTTAATGCTTTTGTAATTAAGATATTAGATGCAGAATTATCAGAGAATACATATTGTAGCATTGATAGTAATTCTGGATAAGTTTCCTCATTAATTAAAGCCTTAACAACTTCAAGTAATGTATTTTCACTACAATATTCAACCCAAGTATCACTAGCAAATGCTGCATTAGTAATATCAGTATAAGAGATATTATCTTCTGTGTATTTGCTTAATGCTAATAGTACTGATTTAATATTTTGAGCAAATTCATTTGCGGCTGTTTGATAAGCAATTGTACTCCAACCAATCTTATCCATTAAATTATCATTAATATATTTATAGTTAACGAATTGGAAGAAGTTATTTAAGAACGCATCAGAAGGATAATTCACTAAATCTAATACTCCTGAATCCTCACCTAATTCAACCGCTTTTCTAAATGGGAATTGAGATGAGAATGCACCGTAAAATGATAAAGTATCTATTGTTGCATCTTCTACATCTCCAGACATAGGAGTTGTTAAGAATTTGTCAGTGAATGATGATGTGATAAGTGGTGCATATTTTTGATATTCAGACATGTATACATCTCTTACATATGAACCAGTACCATTATTTCTTGTATCTTTAGAAACATATGCTGAATACATTGTTGATGTATCAGGACTAAATCCTGAAGGAATTAATACCTGTGTTCCAATTGATTCAGTATTTTCATTTAAATTAACTAAATATCTTATAATGATGTTTTTCGCGTTACCGCTGTCCGCATAATTAACGATACCTATGATAGATCCTGAAATTGATCTGAATGTTTGTTCACGAACAATCTTAATATGTAAATAATCAGCTAGAGACTGCTTTGTACAATTAGCAAAAGTAGCATAATTAATAAATGTCTCATAATTTTCAGCGTTTGTTGCTAAGTGAGCATTATATCCTCTTTCAAGAAGATAAATAGTTGAATAATTAATAGAGTTTGCAATCAATACTTTATTGCTTCCTGATACTTCAGCTGCAAAGTTAGCGAAATAAACAACACCGAAAATACCAGATGCAATTTCACTTCCAAATATGCCACCATAATTTACAGTGTTTACAACATTACATAAACCCATTGCTAAAATACCAGCAACTTTACATGATGGAACCGCTGCTGTAGATTGAAGATTTGGCGCATAACTATATGCAAATAAAGAACCATAATTAATTGTAAATGCTATATATTGTGAAGAGTTAGGATTATTGGTATTTCCAGAATAAGCATTACCATTTTCTAATTTGTCATTTCTTCCAACAATACCTGCAACATTTACATCAGATCCTGCATCTGACGAAACGTTCATTGATCTTAAATCGCCATCATTTGCACAGTTTAAAATATATGCGTATTTGCCAATATTTAAATTTGCAATACCAGCAACATTAATTTCTTTATTTTTCAATAAATAATTGTGTCCAGAAATATCACCTAAATTGAATGTATTTGTAATAACACTTTCATTAACATTAACTATTCCCGCTGTATAAATATTGCCATCAATATATCCTTTGCTGTTTCTAGAAACAGTATATTTATAACCTACTACCTGGGAGCCATTTGCAGATTTAACAGCTCCGCCCTGCTTGATATCTACGCCAGTAAATTGAGGATTTGCAACTGAAATTTTACCATTGTTTATAGCTTTATCAATTGAACCTTCCAAATCATTATCAAATGATGATGATGTAGGATTATATTTATTTAAATCTGAAGATGAAATACCATTTCTATTTGCATAACAAATACCAGCAACATAAATATTTCCATTAAATGTTGGTTTAGCATCTGATGCTACAAAATTATAATCGATGATTATATTTCCACCATTATACAATGTTGATGCAGTTGATGTTGTAGATAACTCATAGAATAATCCTGAAACATACATTGTACCTTTTAATTGGTAGTTAATTGTAAATGTTTGATTTCCTTCATTACGAACATCTTTATATGTTATATATGAGCCTCTAGCATAACCTGAATATTTATATATTCTTGAAGTAGTGTTAGATTTTTCTAGAGTATATACGATATTTCTTAAATTATAAGATGTTGTAACAGTTACATCATATGTTGAAGTTGAACCAATTACGTTCAATACTGGAGCATATTCGTTGTAATAATAAATATCGATTGTTTTATCATCTAATTTAGTTTTTATTCCATTAATTGTTCTATAAGAAACATTATAAATACCTGATAATTCAGTCTTGAATCCATAATTAGAGAAAATATTGATTACATCTGTATAATTTGTCGGAACCTTATTTGTTCCTGGGAATGTAACATCAGCACCATTAATAACTGATGATAATTCAAATCTAGGAACATTTTTAATTTTATATTTTGATGCAGTTAATCCTGCAACTGGAGTTGATGTTGTTGCTGCACCAACAATTTCAGCATTCATTACACCCGTAACACTAGATGTATTTGTATTTAAATAAGCCTTAACATCACCATAGTTATTGAATCCTTTAATTTGTGATGAAACACCTAATAATCTACCTATTACACCTGCTGCATATAAATTTGAATATTGTGCATTTGCTGATGATGAACCAATGTTAATCGCAGCATTATTTTCTAGATCTCCACTTTCAGATCCTAAATAACCGCCACCAATTACACCACCAATAGATACATATTCACCTGATGCACCTAATGCTGTAATTGCAACATTAGATAATACTTTTTCTGCATTACCATTAGTGTCAGCGAAATAACCAGCTACACCACCAATATATAAGCCTTGTGCATAGTTTGCACTATCAGTGAATGCAGATGTGTTGTTTTGAGTAATTGTACCTGCAGATGCTGAACCATAAATAGTTCCTTCATCTGTTACAAGACCAACGATACCGCCAATGAATGCCTGTGCTTTAGTTGCTGAATCAATGGTTAATTTCATATATGTATGTACATTAGAAATTGTACCACCTTCAAGGAAGCCTACTGCTGAGCCTAAAGCTAAAACGTTAGATGTTGTAATTGATAAATTTATTGTATCACTATAAACAACATTAACATTTTCAAGCTTACCATTAAATAAACCAAATAGACCGTATCCAGTAACACCTTCTTGTTCTACTTTTCTATCTAAATAATTAGCATTGTAAATAGTTGGAGCACTTGGATAAGTGTTATCTACTAATTTAGCTGTTCCGTTTGTGCCAGATGCAAGTTCACCTGTAATTGTAGTACCAATAACACCAGTATATTTATATTGATCTACTGGAATGAATGATAAATTTAAATCTTTAGTAATCTTATAAGATACACCTTTACCTGCTAAATATGAATTCATGTTGAATAATTCATACATGTATTCATAATCAAATTCATCTACGATTGTAAATGTCTTTGTTTCTGCATCATATCCTAAACCACGAAGAATTGGTGTTGTATTTGAAAAATAACCACCAAGTGTTGAATAATCTGCTTTAACAAACCAATTTGCATCGTCAGATGCATTAACCTTAGAATTAAGCATATCTAAAGAGTTTGTGAAATTACCATTTAATTTTTCTACTTCTAATGTTTGGTTATATGGATAACCATAATTTAATGAGACTGTTTTTCCGTTTGTATCTTCTACATTAATTGTAGATGAATCATAATTAACAACTTCACCAGCTTCATCAAATGATAATGAAGCTAAAGCTTTGTCATAGAAATAAACATTTGAAATTGTACCATCATTAGTATATAGAACTGGTTGTAAACCTGTATAATCGCCTTCAAGGGCACGAGATTTTGCAACTAATGTTGTATATGCTGAATAAGAATTTGTAAATGTACCAGAGTTTTTAGCCATTACACCAGAAAAGAAGAATCCACCTGATGCTGTTAAACCTGCTGTTTCAATGCTTCCCATGTATTTAACATATACATGATCAACTGTACCACCTGTTTGGTTTTCACCAACTAATGGTGCAACATTTGTTAATCCATCTTCTGAATTATAAAATAAAGACATTTCAGGATCAATTAAGCCTACATTTTGAATTGTACCTTTATTAAGTACGAACATTGAATAATATGTTAAACCATTATTAATGTAGGTTTGTGCTTCTTGTACGTTTGTACTCTTAATTGATAAATATCTTAAGCCTTTAATATCAAAACCATTACCATTAAATGTACCTGTAAATGCAGTTTTCTTCATACCAATTGGATAGAATTCAGGTGCATTTGAACAATCAATATTTGCAATTAAGTTATATTTGTATTTTAAATATTTATTATTTTGATAACAAAGTCTTGAGAATGCAACTAAATCTGTAGCTGTTTCAATTGTAATATTTGAAGATTCAGAAACAGATGCACTTGTAGGAGTGAATGTGTTGTTTCCATCATATGTATATAATGTAGACATCTTAACATAAGATTTTGTTGGAGCCGAATAAGTTGTAATAGGGCTTTGCTCGTTATCATAATATTCTGTATATGCCATGAAATTAGATTTTTCAATATCTTCAGTCTTGAAAAATACAGACACAATAAGAGCGGAAATAAGGGCAAACGCCCCTATAGAAAATGTTGCTATTAAGTTTCTTACGATTTTACGCTTGTTTCTCATACATTTTCACATCCTTTCCTATAGTGAAAGTTGAGGTGCGGCTTGAGGCCATACACTATCAACACGGTTTGCCTGAACGATATCTACATAGAATCTTACTTCTACTAAGATATTTTCATAATAGGCAGGGTTATCAACCTTTTGGTAAAAATAATCTGAAGCTACATTGAAAGTGAATTCTTTTTCAGTTCCAAGGTCTTCTCCTTTTACTGGAGATTTCAAATATGCGTAATTGTCAATGTATATCCAATTAGTGTCGTTGATATAGAAAGGGCTGTTCTCATCATCAAATGAAACACCACCGATGATACTCGTTCTTTCGATATTTGAACCTTTATATAACTTCTGACTAATCCATGATGTTGCAAAATTGATTCTTACATAAGATTCAATTTCGCACATTACTGAGAATTTAACACCAAATTGATTTAAATATGGATAACCATATTGTCCTGCATCGAATGATCTATTACCGCCGATTCTTTCTGATGCATAACAAGTTATTGATGAACTTGTTGATGTAACTGTTGGTGTCTCTTTTCTTTCTTTTAAATATTCAAGATATGCTGCATCTGTTGAAAAATCAGCTGCAGTTTTATCTGTTTTGTTATAAGTTAAATAATTTTTTGATTCTAGTGTAACTTTTCCAACATGTGCTGTACATGTTACTTCACTTTGGAATGTAAATGCAGCATATGTAATCACGAAAGCCATTATAAATAGTGGTATCATGATTAAATATGCTATTAAAATTTTCTTTTTCATCGATACCACCTTCTTTCTTAATTATATTTATGGCTGATCTGTAGTAGTTATATCCTCTACCGTAGCCTCTCCTTTAGTAACTGATTTTAAAGTTATTTTAAATGCATAAGTTCTTGTTTCTGTTGTTGAGCCTTCTTGATAATAGAAATCTGCTAATGAAGCATCATCTATATCCTGTACTCCAAAGACAAAGAATTTTAAATCGTTAATTGTTGCATCTTTTGCAAGACTGCATTTATATTCACAGCTAAATACTGTGTCATTATTAACATATGTAAATCCTACACCATCTGTGACACTTGTTGCCATTTTTGAAACAATTGTTGTATCAGTTCCAATTGTTCCTGTAATTGGTGTTGTAGAAAAGCTTCCAATTGCACCAACATATGCTCTTGATACAACATTGCCACCTTCTTCTTTAACTACCTTAACAGCTTCAAGCTTAATAGATATATCAGCTTCACTTGAAGCTTTATTTGTAATATCTAAATTAATCTCATTACACATATCATTAAGGAATCTAGTTTCTTTAGGTGCATCAATATCAAAGAAAGTAATATAACTTACTGATAAGGTAGAAGGATTTAATTTTTCTGAATCATTTATGTAATAATGTAGGTTAACATTTGAGGTATCGCCATGTAATTCTCCTACTTGTTCGATGTGTGTATACCAGCCAAATACAGCACCAGCACATACAACAGCTAAAACAATAGGGCAAACTATTACAAGTGCTAACATAATAACGCCTCTTATTTTGTTTCCGTTCATCCCGCTACCTCCTTTCTTTAATATTGATAATTAAAATTATCTTTCAAGAGAAATTCTTGGAATGCTTAAAATTTGATTTGCATATAAATTAGAATTTTCATCACCAGTTGCCATATAGCTATGACCATTGATAATATAATTCTTACTTGATAAATCATCACTAAATTCTAATGCGAAATAACCATATTGATCATTTTCACTTGTTTCTACAGCATAGCCAACACTAGACATTGCTGCATTATTGGAGAACACTATTCCTCCTGTTGTAGGAACCTTTGCATTTGCAGGTCCTGTTGTTCCAAATGTATGGAATAATACAACATCTTGAATTAAATAATCTACTAAATTTACTTCTTTAGTGCTTCCTTTTGTAGTTATGTTGTATAAAGTTTTAGTTGCGCCACCTTCAGTAACTTGAACTTTATTATCTGTAATAATAGTGTCAGAATTGTAATTTGCTTCTGAAACACCAACGAATTCTACTTTTGTATAATAATTTGTATTGTTAGCAAATGCTGTAATTCCTGTTGCTTCATTATAATCTACACCATTTGTTGTTGTGTAATATGTTTTAGTTGAATCAAATGGTTCAGTTGCTTTATTTACAAGATTATAGTGAATATGTACACCAAGATTTGCTGGTAAAGATGCATAATCTAAGAATTTAGGATTAATAGTTCTCGCTGTAGCATTGCTAAATACAAATCTGAAAAAGAAAATTTGACCAGGTTCCATATTTTGAATGCTTACACCTTTAGTTTCAGTCCATTCCCAATTTGCCTCACTATATTCTGTTGCATTAGAAGGTCCGATATAATTTCCACGCTCAATTGAAAGCGTCATTAAGTCACCAGCTGAACCACTTACGATGTTTCCAGCTACAACTTTACTGTTAGCAGTAAACCAAGCAAACAAAGTGCACACTAAAAGGAACGTTGTTATAAACAACGAACAAAAAGACAATATTAGATTCCTTTTCAACTCGTACACCTCCCTTACCTTTGGCTTATTTAACAAAAAGCCAGTTGCAATAAAACTAATCAAAGAATTACTGCAACTGGCTGTCATATATTCATTGACCCTATAGCTTTGCGTCACTAGATCACTCTAGTTTTGCCATTTTAATCTTTAAATATTAATTTGTTTTTTTACACTACAAAAACAATTTTACTTCTTTTTTTGATATTATACCACTTTTTTTTAATTTTGTATATTTTTTTTATTTTAGTCTTTATTCTTCAAAAATTTCAACGTAAATTTCGATATCGCCTGTAACTCCAGATTTTATACCAATAGTATTTTCATCATTATCAGGATCTAATACTACAACGTCAAAGAATTCGTCATATACATACCATGCTCCAAATGAATAACCGGACTTTAATGTTATTGGATTAAACAGAATTTGACCTGTCTCAATATTATACGATGTTGGGTTCGGATCATTTTCGACAACCAAACTTGAATCAGGGAATTCGTTATAGTCATTATCAGCATTTACATATACATAAGTAATTGTATAAGTTAAAGGGGTAAATACTGCAGTTAATGTGATATTTCCTGTTGAACCTTGAGCAATTGATGTAACAACATTATTTGAAGCATCTTTCCAACAACTAAATTCATATCCTTCTTGTGTTGCAACACCATCTAAAATATTGATTGTGTCACTTTCAATTGTATATGAAGTAATTGTGTTTGGATTTGTGCAATTATTTGCAACATAAGTGATTGTATATTCAACTAAATTATATCTTGCAGTTAATGTGACATCACTTGTGTAGTGTTCTACATCAATTACTGTTACCTTATTGTTATTAGAATCATACCATCCTTCAAATTCATATCCGTTATTAGCTACTGGATTTACAAGCGTTGCGCTTTGTGTAGTTGTAAATGTTTCAGGATATGAACCATTAAATGAGCCATGGCCTAATATATAAGTAATATTATATGTATCAATATGTTGAACTCTTGTGCCATAAATAGTTACATCTTTGATGTCTTCAGGATTTGTTATTCCAAGATCTCCTAAACAATTAATGCTTTCGGTCATTTCAGCATCAGCGTACCAAAAATAGTCATATCCATCGTCATTTGTAATGAAATAAATGTCAGATGAACCATAATTACTAAGATCAAATGTTAAAGCAAATTCATCAGGATAATTGAAATCTTCACCATCTAATTTATATGTAATAGTAAATACTTTATAATTTGGCGATGGTTGATATAATATTACATCTTCATCTAAATATTTTAATGATTCGAGTGTAACAGATATACCAGTTGTTGTAATGTAGCCATTATCATCAACTGTTGCAATCTGCCAATTATTTGCACTAAATATGAATCCCTTTGCGGTAAATGTAGTAAATGTTAATGATTCTGTATTATAAGTATATGATGTTGGAAGACCAAATTCTTCGGCTTGGGCTTCTGTAAATTCACCTGCTTTGTAATTTGAATAATTGTCAACACCATAAATATATGTGATTGTATTAGCTACTTTTTCTTCCCAATGTGCAGTTAATGAAATATTTCCTGTTGTTCCACATACAATTATTGGTACTTCTTCATTATTTGAATTATACCAACCAGTAAAATTATATCCTTGCTTAGTTGGTTCAACTAAGATAATATCTGCAGATTCAATATTATATGATGTTGGGTTTTCAGAATCACCTTGATACTCACCACCATCAAGATTATATGTGATTGTATAATTTTCAACTACATATCTTGCTTGAAGTGAAATATCTCCAACTGTTCCAGTTGCAATTTCAGTAACTTTCTCGTTACTTTCATTATACCATCCGTCAAATAAATAACCATCTTGAGGTGTTGCATCATTTAATGTTATTGTTTCAGTTTCAATTGTAAATGATGTAATTGTATTATTAATTGCTTTACCACCATTAACATCATAGCTAATTGAATAAGAAATTTCATTCATCTTAGCTGTGTATGTTAAATTAGTGTTTAAATTAGCTGGAATTGATGTTAATCTTTGATTATTTGAATCATACCAACCATCAAATGTATAACCAGTCTTTGTTGGATATGTTAATGTTAATACTTGATATCCTGTACCAACCTTACAAGGCATCGCTTTATTATTTTCAATTGTTATTGCATCATCACCATAATAAGTAACAATTGTCATATAATCATTTCCATCATATTTTAATGTTACTTCATGCTCAATTGGTTTTAATGATACATAAATTGTTAAATTAATTTTATATTCAGGGAGTGTATATGTAGTTACCTTATTTGATTCATTAAATGCATAATAGCTATAATATTGGTCTTCAAATTGCTTTGGTTCAGCATTATAGAATCCATCAAATGTATAACCTTCTAATGATACAGAAGATAAATCAAATGATACTTCATCTGCATCATATGCTGTTCTATTGTTATTAACAATTGAACTAGATGTTATTTCTGTAGCAGTATGATATTCATTCATTAAATTAGTATCATAATATTTATATGTAATTGAATATACTCTTGGTACAAAATGAGCATATAATGTTAAATCTGTTGTAACTGTAGTATTATTTAACACTGTAATCTTGCTATTTTCAGCAAATGTTGATGTTGTATACCATCCTTCAAATTCATATTTATTTGGTTCTTTATCTCCACCTGGAGCTTTTAATTCAAAAATTGTTGATGGTGTTACTGAATCAGGGTTTCCACCATTATTTGTTGCATATTTTTCAGGAATATCATATGTAATAAAGAATTGTCCTGAGAATTTAGCATATAATGCTATATCACCTGTTGTGCCTACAGGGATAGATGTAACTGGATCTCCTAAGAAATCTAGATTATCATACCAGCCAATAAAATCTAGGTCTCCTTTAACAGCTACAGGTAATTCTGATAATCCTGAAATAACAGTATATGATCTATCAGATACTTTTGTTCCTTCTGGATTATTAAATACGACTTTATATTGAATTAACTCATATCTTGCATAATAAGTCTTATCTCCTGTTGTGCCTACAGGAATACCATTTAACTTAGTTCCACCTTCAACTTGAGTATACCATCCTAAGAATCTGTAACCTTTTGCAGGTGTTGCATCAGGAAGTGTAACTGCAGTTTCAATATCATAATTAATTGTTGTAGATGATACTACACCAGTTCCTGGAACAAGTGTGACTGTGTATGGAACCTTATTATATTTAGCAGTTAATTCAATATCGCCTGTTGAACCATGTGCAATTTGTGTTACCTTTTGATTATTTGCATTATACCAGCCATCAAATGTGTAACCTTCTTTTACAGTTGCATCTAATAAAGTGATTGTGTCACTTTCAATTGAATAAGTTGTAAATGTGTTTGGATTTGTTCCAACTCCAGCATCGAATGTAACATTATATCTTATTGCAGTAAATGATACATATAATGTAATATCTTCTGCAACTGTTGATGCATCTATTTGAGTGATTTTATTAGTTAATTGCTTATCAGTAAAGAAGCCATCAAATGTATAGCCTGTTTTTGAAATATTATTAAATACAACAATTCCATCATTTTCAGAAATAGTTGTAGGATTATCACCAATATTATCAATTACATTATTATTCTTATCTAAATAAGTAATATTAAATGTTTCTACAACTGGTTCTTCTGATGTAGTTGTAGATGTTGGTGTACTACTAGATGTTTGACTGCTTGTTGAAGTTTCTGTGCTAGTTGATGTTTCTGTTGAAGTACTTGTCGTAGTATCTATTGTAGTACTTGTCTGTGTACTTGTGCTTGTTGATGTTTCAGTACTAGTTGAAGTGCTTGTTTGTGTACTAGTAGATGTATCTGTTGATGTAGATGTACTTGCTGATGTGCTAGTTTGTGTACTTGTACTAGTAGATGTATCTGTTGATGTAGATGGTTCTACAGTTGAAGTATCAGCACTTGTAGTAGTTTTATCATTATCATTCTTGCCACCACATGAAGCTAAAACGATAGTTAAAAAAGCTAATGCTATAGATAATGGCATTAATAATTTTTTCTTTTTCATATAAGGATCCTCCCTTAATAATAGTTTATTTACAATAAATTATAGCATTTATTTTTTATTAATGCAATTTTATGAAATGAGACATAAATATACAAAAAAGCACCAAAAACATGATTCATAGTCTTTGGTGCTTTATATTATTTATTATATTTAATTGTTATTTACAATATTTAATACAAATTCTTCTAGATTTTTAAAATCTTCTTCATTAGGCCTATTTTTATTAATATTAATCCAAGATGCTCTACAGTGAAATTCCTTATCACTAATATTAATATTATATTTATCACATGCTTTTTTTACTGCTTTATATGTAGATGCGCCTGATGCAGAGCTATTAATATTATAAACTGTTCCTATTTTATCTTTATTTCTTTCTAAAAACTTTTTTATTCTTTTATCTACATTATATGCATACATTGCATTAATTAAAAATAATGTATCAACTTTTTCAGTTAAATCATTATCTACAGTTAATGCTTCTTTTTCTAATGCCTTGCTTACACAATCTGCTAATTTCTTAGTGTTTCCTTTTTTACTTTTTGTAAAATATCTAATTTCAATAGCCATAATATCCTCCATTAAATAGCATACAATTTAATTATATGCAATTTAATTATATCAGATTATTTTCAAAATTCTACAATTGTTTTTACTTTTTTAAATTTTATTGTTTTATTTTACAATAATAATTTAGTACAAAATAGCACTTACAAAACTTAACATTTTAAAATACTTAAAAGTGTAAAATATTCTTTTCTCTTTTTATGTTTTTATGAAAAAAATGCAACCAATCTAATTGTTACTGTTCATCATTCCTTATATGCCATGCTTTAGCTGAAACATCATCAGTATAAATAGGTTTACTAGGTTGATTTATAAAATTTAACATTTTTCTAATCTTTTCATCATCAGAACAACACTGATGAATGTATTGCCAGTACCCATTATATTGCTCTTTTTCAAAATCATTTTCGGGTTTACCATGTTGTTTAAACCATATATCTCTTATAGCATCGCCTAATTCTTTTCTAATGCCTTCTATTTTTATTGCCATATTAATTAACCTATCTATCTTCTTCGAAATTTTCAATTGCTATTTTGTCAATTATTATTTGTGAATTAAATATATCTCTTATACGTAATGGAGCAAGTAACGGGGATCGACCCCGCATCCTAGGCTTGGGAAGCCCATGTTCTACCATTGAACTATACCTGCAAAAAAATATGTAAAAAAAAAGACACTACAGTGTCTAAAAGTCCCTGGAGCGAGTGAGGGGAATCGAACCCCCGTCATTAGCTTGGAAGGCTAAGGCTCTACCATTAAACTACACTCGCATTTAGGTGGTCGGGAAAACAGGATTCGAACCTGCGACATCTTGGTCCCAAACCAAGCGCTCTACCAAGCTGAGCTATTTCCCGTTCGTGATACTCTAAAATTATAGCATAGTTTATTTTAAATGCAATATTATTTTTTATGTTTTTTTATTATATAAAACAAAAAAGTTATAAGTCTATTAATTTGACCTATAACTTTTATTGTTTGTTATTCTTTAATTAAGAATTGATCAACGCATGCAACTGCGCCACCAGCGATTGCTAAAATACCAGTGAATATTGCGCCTACGCCTAAATCATATAATTTTAGCATTTCTTTTACATAGTCGCTGTCTAAATCTTCAACCTTAACCATCATAGTTGTCTTTGTGCAGAAAAAGAAAATACCAGCAAGAACACCTACAACAAGGATAACAATGTTGAAAATCATTTGAACCTTTGCATCTTTAACAAATAATTTGCAGCAAGCAAGAACTGCGCCAGCAATTAAGAATAAGAATGATAAGAACATCATGAATGAGAATGCAAGTCCTTCATCACCAAATGCAATTTCAAATCCGTTTGCTGTTTCAGCGTATTCACCACTTCCTGCTTTTAAGAATGGTGCAAACATCATGAAGATTGCGATAACAAATAATGCGCACTCAACGATTGCAAATATTGATTTTTTAGTTATTTTCATACTTTCCTCCTTTTTTTTAATGTTAATAACTATTATTATTATATACATTTTTTTAAAATTTGTATATATTTTATTTAACAAAAAAAGGCAATAAAATTGCCTTTTATCTTAAATGATATGTAATTTAATTGTATCTGTAATACAATCACCAATTCCTGATGCACCTGTGATAATAACTCTATCACCTTTTTTAACAATACCAGTTTCTAATGCTTTTTCAATTGCATATAAGAATAATTCGTCTGTAGAATTCTTATGTTCAGCATAAACAGGATATACATTCCATGCTAAATTTAATTGACGACATGCTTTTGCATTAACTGTAATTGCAATAATTGGACAATTAGGACGATAAGCAGATAATTTAAATGCTGTTTGACCATGATTTGTAACACAAATAATTGCTTTTGCATTTACATTAAATGCTGCTTGAACTGCTGAATTACAAATTGCTGATAAGAAATCATCACCTAATGATAAATCTGTATCAAAGAATACTTTTTTATAATCAATATCAGATTCAGCAAATTCAGAAATTGCATTCATCGCCTGAACTGATTCAACAGGATATTTACCTGCAGCACTTTCGCCTGATAGCATAATTGCTGTAGTTCCATCATATATTGCGTTTGCAACATCTGATACTTCTGCTCTTGTAGGACGAGGATTTTGCTGCATTGAATCAAGCATTTGAGTTGCAGTAACGACAATCTTACCTGCTTTATAGCATTTATCGATCATTTCCTTTTGAATCTTTGGAAGCATCTTAAATGGTACTTCAACACCCATATCTCCACGAGCAACCATAATGCCATCTGCTGCTTCAATGATTTCATCCATCTTATCGATACCTTCTGTATTTTCTATTTTCGCAATAATTCTAATTTTACCAGAAGTATCATATTGATCTAAAAGCTTTCTTATTTCATAAATATCTTCTTTTCTTCTTGTAAATGATGCAGAAATGAAATCAACACATTCTTGAATACCAAAAATAATATCTTTTCTATCTGCTTCAGATACAAATGGCATATCTATAATAACACCAGGAATATTTAAAGATTTTCTATTCTTTAATATTCCTTTATTTTTTACAATACAAACTAAATCTTTTCCCTCAATATGATCAAGCTCAAATGTAATATTACCATCATCAGCTAAAATGATAGTCCCTTTCTTATTAACATATTTAGTTAAATCATGATAAGAAAGACCTACCTTGTGATTATCTCCTACAACATCATCAGATGAAACAAATGTGAATGTTTGACCTTCAACAAGCTCAGCATAACCATCTTTAAATGTTCTTACTCTAATTTCGGGACCTTTAGTATCTAACATAATAGGTAAAGGTAGACCTATTTCATCTCTTACCTTTTTTATTCTATCCATTCTAACGCGCTGCTCATCAAGTGTGCCATGTGAAAAATTTAATCTAGCACAGCTCATGCCGTTTTGCATCATCTTCTTTAAAATTTCTTCATCATCACATGCAGGACCACATGTACATATAATTTTAGTCTTTCTCATAAAAAGCCTCCTAATATATATTATTATTTTAACACAAAAATATATTAAGTGTTTAGCACTTTATAAAAATATATAAAAAAATACCTAGATTATGAAAATCTAGGTTTAATAATGGTGCCGACTATAGGAATCGAACCCACAACCTACTGATTACAAGTCAGTTGCTCTACCAATTGAGCTAAGTCGGCATAGATGGTGGAGGCTAAGGGGCTCGAACCCCTGACCCTTTGCTTGTAAGGCAAATGCTCTCCCAACTGAGCTAAGCCTCCATCTTTTTATTTATTTTCTCAGAGAGAGCCCGGCACCTTCCTACTCTTGCAAGATCGAACTTACTACCATCAGCGTTGAAGTGCTTAACTTCTGTGTTCGGTATGGGAACAGGTGTGTCCACTTCGCCATCGGCACCAGACCTTTTCTCTGAAA
>JAILIY010000100.1 GCA_024695025.1 Acholeplasmatales bacterium | reverse complement strand
TAACAATTTCCAAGTAATCTATTTTATTCATCATAAATTTCAGAATTGTAATCTCTTGTTATTTTCATCGGTAATAATTCCTTTCTACACTAATATTATATATATTATTTATACTAAATAAAAGATTTTTAATTAAAATCCTATTCGCTTGTTTAAAGTTTTATAATATGGTAAAATATTAGTGTTATTAGTTTTTAGGAGGTATAGAACAATGAATGAAATGATCAGAGAAGAAATTTTAAAGAATCTTGAACAAAACAGCCGTATTGATATTAAAGAATTATCAGTAATGGTTGGTGAAAGTGTAACAACTGTCGCGGAAGAAATTCTTAAGATGGAACAAGAACATATTATTTGCGGTTATACAACTCTTATTAACTGGGATAATACAGACAAAGAAATAGTTACAGCCTTAATTGAAGTAAAAGTAACTCCTCAAAGAGGAATTGGCTTTGATAATATTGCAGAACGTATAGCAAAATATCCAGAAGTAACAAGTGTATATTTGATGAGTGGTGGCTTTGACTTCATGGTTATGATTGAAGGTAAATCAATGAAGGAAGTTGCAAGATTCGTATTTGAAAAGCTTTCCACACTTGATTATGTTAATCAAACTTCAACTCACTTTGTTTTAAAGAAATTCAAAGATCATGGTGTAGATCTATATGATGATTCTAAAACAGACGTAAGAATGTTGGTGAGTGCTTAATGCGTGACTTTGTAAATAAAAAAGTAAAGGATATGAAGCCAAGCGGAATCAGAAGGTTTTTTGATATTGCATCTGAAATAAAGGGATGTATATCACTAGGTGTTGGTGAACCTGATTTCGATACACCATGGCACATTAGAGAAGAAGGTATCTATACTTTAGAAAAGGGTAGAACATATTATACTTCAAATGCTGGTTTAAAGGAATTAAGAACTGAAATATCTAAATACACTAAGAAAAATACTGGTGTAGAATATGATCCACTTTCAGAAATTTTAGTAACAGTTGGTGGTAGTGAAGCAATCGATTTATGTATGCGTGCTATCATTGAACCAGGTGATGAGGTTTTAATTACAACTCCATGCTATGTATCATATGAACCATGTGTTAATTTAGCTGGTGGTATTGTAAAGACAATTCCTTTAAAAAATGAAAATGAATTTAGATTAACTAAACAAGAATTAATAGATAATATTACACCTAAGACTAAGGCATTAATTATGTGCTTTCCTAATAACCCTACAGGTGCTATTATGGAATATAGTGATTTAGAAAAAATCGCAGAAGTATGTATTAAAAATGATATTTTAGTTTTAAGTGATGAAATTTATGGTGCACTTACATATAGTGGCACTCATGCCTCAATATCACAAGTTCCTGGTATGAAAGAAAGAACTGTAGTTGTTAATGGCTTTTCAAAGGCATTTTCAATGACAGGTTGGAGACTTGGCTACGCAATGGGACCAGAAGATATTATTAAAGCTATGACTAAGATTCATCAATTCTGTATTATGTGTGCTCCTACAACGAGCCAATATGCGGCAATTGAAGCTTTAAAAAATGGCGAAAATGATGTCGTTATGATGAAAGAATCATATAATGAAAGAAGAAGATATTTAATTGATAGATTCAAAAATATGGGGCTACCATGTTTTGAACCAAAAGGTGCTTTTTATATCTTCCCAGATATTAGAAAATTTGGTCTATCAAGTGAAGATTTCGCTTTAAAATTACTTCAGGAACAAAAAGTAGTAGTTGTTCCAGGAAATGCATTTGGTACGTCTGGTGAGGGATTTATAAGAGTATCTTATGCTTATTCTATAGAAGATTTAAAAAAAGCTTTAGATAGATTAGAATTATTTATTAAAAGTCTAAAATAAATTGTAAAATTGTTATTATTATTGCATAATTATATTAGGAAGTGATTATCTATGAAGAAAATTTTAAATATGAGTTTTAAATTAAAATTCTTATTAATTTACACTTTAATATTAATAATAGGCTTTGCAATATTCTTTGTCATGGGATTTAAATTTGACAAATGGTTTAATGGCTGGGTAATATTTGGGTGTATTACTATCATTCCTAATTTATTTTATTTTTCGTACAAAGCTAAACTTGATAGTAAAGGATATCATACAGTTAAAAGATACAGTGGTAAACAAGTAAACCAAAAACCAAGATGGTTCCAAAGCCTTATTTGTATCGGTGTATCAATCTGTTTTGGTCCTGCAATATTATTAGGTAGTATTATCGCAACCCTTATGGGTGCATCTATATAAAAAATTAGTGCTGAATATTTTTCAGCACTTTTAATTTGAGAAAAAAATATATTTTTGAAAATAGGATTTATTATTATATAATAAATATGGTGATTTAATTATGGAAAAATATGAGATCAATAAATTTATAAGTGAATATGATATTAAATTAAATGATTTAAATCAAGCATTCAATATAGAAAACAAAGAAAAAGAATATGAAAAATTAGATAAAGAAATCCAAGAACCAAGCTTTTGGAATGATCAAAAGAAGGCTCAAGGAATTATTTCTAATTTTAATGCTATAAAAGAAACATTAAATAATTACAAAGATGCTAAAAACAAATTTGATAGTATCAAAGAAAGTGTAGATTTAGCTTTTGAAGATATAGATATGATGACTTTACTTGAATCTGAAATAAAAGATTTTAAATCTTATATAGAAGAATTAGAGCACAAGGCATTATTAAATGATAAATATGATTTTAATGATTGTATTTTAGAACTTCATCCAGGCGCTGGTGGTACTGAATCAATGGACTGGGCTTTGATGTTATATAGAATGTATACAAGATATTGTAATAAGAAAAAATATAAAATTAACGTAATAGATTATCAACCTGGAAGTGAGGCTGGTATTAAATCATTGACAATTGAAATTAAAGGTGATTATGCCTACGGCATGTTTAAAGGCGAAAGAGGAGTACATAGACTTGTTAGACTTTCACCATTTGATTCATCAAATTCTCGTCATACATCATTTTGTTCATGTGATGTGTCACCTTTAATAACTGATGTAAGTGATGTAAAAATATTAGATGAAGACATTAAAATTGATGTATATCACTCAAGTGGTGCCGGTGGACAATCAGTTAATACAACAGATAGTGCTGTAAGAATTACTCACAAGCCAACTGGCATAGTTGTCACATGTCAAAACGAAAGAAGTCAAATTAAAAACAAGGAATTTGCGATGAATGTTTTAAAAAGTAAATTACTTGAACTTGAAGAAAAAAAGAGAGATGCTGAACTTAAAAATTTAAAAGGTGAACAGACAGCCATCAATTTCGGTTCTCAAATTAGAAGTTACGTATTCCAACCATATACCTTAGTTAAGGATCATAGAACTAATTATGAAGAAGGCAACATTGAATCTGTAATGAATGGAAACATTGATTCATTTATTGATTCTTATTTAAAATATATTAAAAAAAGTGATTAATTATGATTATAAAAGATATCAAAAAGATTAAAAATAAAAATGAATATTTAGTTACAATCGAAACTGATACATATAAATTTAATGAAGACACTATATTAGAGTATCGTTTGTTTAAAGACAAAGAAATATCTAAAGATATTTTAGATAAAGCTATATCAAAAAATAATTTAAATGATTATTATAATATGGCATTAAAATATTCTTATAAATATGCTAAATCAGCATATGAAATAAGAATTTATCTTGTA
>JAILIY010000071.1 GCA_024695025.1 Acholeplasmatales bacterium | reverse complement strand
ATTTCTTTACCTAATTTTTCTCGTAACATGTGGTACCCCTTTTCTTAAAATCACATTTTTCACTAACTACACATTTTCCACAATCTTTTTTTGATTCTTTTCCTACACCTATGATTCCACACATAGTCTTCATAGGTACCATTAGATTAGAATCTAAAAGTCTTACACCTAAAGATTCAGCTTTAATATATTTAAATATTTCTCTTATATCTTTGGTTTCTGTTTTACCATAGCCTGGACAGAATCTAAATGTATGTGGAGATTTTAAATTATCTTTTTCATATTCGTCTGCCATATATTCTAAATATGCACTGGCACATGCATCAAATATAAGACTTTTTGTGATATCTATTTTTGAATAATATCTCGTTCTATCATCTATTCTTTTACCAAGTGTTGTTAAAACGAAATAATATGAATCACAATCTTTAAGTAATCTTATATATTCGTCTTTATTTAAAAAATCAAATCTATTTTCAAATTCAACAAATGTATATCTAAATTGACTTATTTGTTCTATTTCCTCTAAGCATTTATCTATTATCTCATCAATATCTCTTGTCTCATTTATATTTTTATAACCTAAATACGAGTAACAATGTTTACTTATTTTTGAAAAACTCTTTGATGACATTAGGAATTCTTTCTAATATTTCTTTTGCCGTATTTACGTTATTCATTACATATAAATGAATACCAGGAGCGCCTTTGGCAATTAAATCCATTATTTGGTATACAGTATAATTGTATCCAAGTTCTCTAAAGGCACGAGGATTGTCCTGATATACTTCAATCATATTTAAATAATCTAGAGGAATTGTTGAACCACACATCGATTTAATTTTAGATATAGATTTAGGTGATGTAAGTGGCATTACACCAGGTATAATTGGTGATTTAATACCAATTTTACGTGCTTCATTAACTAATCTATAATAATAATTGTTGTCATAAAATACCTGAGTAATAAAGAATTTAGCACCACATTCTTCTTTCTTTTTCATATATACTAAATCATCATAAAGTGACTTAGCTTCAATATGACCTTCAGGGTAACAAGCACCAGAAAGTGTAAAGCCTTCTTTGTTGATGTATTCCATTAAATCAGTTGCGTGCTTAAATGTCTTACAATATTCTTCTGTATAATAAATAGGCTTATCTCCTCTTAAAGCTAATATATTTTCTATATTATTCTTTTTAAGTTCACCTATTACTCTGTCGATATCTTCATATGTTGATGGGCCACCAGTTAAATGGGCTAAAGATTCTATATGTAATTTATTTTTAATATATGATGCAATTTCAATATTATCTTTACTATTAGTACCACCAGCACCATAAGTAACAGATATGAAATCTGGCTCAAATTTTGAAAGTTCATCTAATACATTATATGTTTTATCAAGAGATTCAGTATCTCCATATTTTGGAGGGAATGTTTCAAATGATAAAGTTCTTTTGTTTTTTAATATTTCATCTATTTTCATTGTTATTCACCTAAACATTTTAAAAATTTATCAGCTAAAAATTTAGCCATATTTAGATTTTGGTCTAAATAATTTCCACATTCAATTGGGGATGCCCCTGGAATTTCACCTTCATAGGCTTTAATGAATTTGAAGCATTCAACAATAGGCTTTCTATATGATTTTTCATCATGTTTTCCTTTAACAATTAAATAAAAGCCTGTTCTACATCCCATAGGCCCAAAATACATTGTGTCCTCTTTATAATAATTTCTAAAGAAGGTAGCTCCTAAATGTTCAATTGTATGAATCTCTGCAGTATTCATCACAGGTTCAAAGTTTGGTCTAGTTATTCTCAAATCAAATGTTGTAAAAGTAAAACCATCCATTGTATCTACTCTTGATACATGTATACCTGGTAATAATTTCATATGATCTACTGTAAAGCTTGTAATTTTTTCCATATAATAACCACCTAGTATAATCAAATTGTACTTAAGATTATACTTTCTCTTTCTTTTGAGGTATTGTTTATAGTTATGAGTACAACATAACTTTTATATCATCCTTTTTAGATGTTATAATTCTTATAAGCACTGTAGTCTGTTACATTTATATCACCTACAGGAGTCATAAGACTCTCTGGTTAAATGAGGTTTCAGCTACAGTCTTTTCTTTTATATGGTTATAAGTTGGTTACAGCTCTACTTGTTAGATGTCTGGTTATAAGGAACTAGGTTACGTTAAGAAAAGTACTGTAGGTAGCACCAGTGCCCAAATCTAATACAAGGAGGCTGACATTATGATTTATGTCGGAATTGACGTCGCCAGTCAAAAACATGATTACTTTATTATGAGTGATCAAGGCGAAGTTTATACTCGTCATTCTGTTACAATTCCTAATACAGATGAAGGATATAAAAAACTCCACAAATCAATCCAAGAATTTTGTGGAGCAACTAAAGATTCTAAAGTTCGTATAGGACTAGAGTCTACAGGATTTTATCATAAGAACATTGTTTCATATCTTCTCACACAAGATTATGAAGTTATGATAATTAATCCAATACTAATTAATTTAGACAAGAAATCACGTAAGGTACACGTTCAGAAGAATGATAACCTGGACGCAATAGCAATATGTGATTATCTTCAAGACCGTAAAACAGTCTTCAAGCCCTATACAACTATATCTTATCACACTGACGCCTTAAAAGCATTATCTCGTGATAGATTCTCTTTAGTTGAAGAATTAAGATTAGCTAAAATTAATATTTATAAGCTATTAACACAGCTATTTCCTGAATATTTGAAGCTTTTTAGTAATGTTTATCAAGGTTCAGCTCTTAATATCATAACGAAATATCCCAGTCCATCTAGACTAACTAAAGCACACGAAAAGACTATCTCTTCTATGATTCATGGTAAATGCCAAGTTAAAGCTAAAGATGTGATTTCGACAGCTAAATCATCGATTGGAATCAAAGATGAATACCTTACGTTTCAACTCATTCAAGGAATCAAAAGACTTAATTCTATTCAATCTGAAATCGATGAATATAACGAGCAAATCAAAACTTACGTTGAAATGATAAATCCGAACATATTAACCATTTCGGGTATAAGTTACATCACTGCGGGTCTTATACTTGGTGAAATAGGCGATATTAATAATTTCAAGAATTCAGAGCACCTAATATCTTATGCAGGATTAGATGTTAAAATCTATGAATCTGGTAAATATAAAGCAAAGTTCTTAAGTATATCTAAGAAGGGTTCTACATATTTGAGATATGCCTTATACCAAGCAGCCAAGGTATGTTGGATACACGACCCAATGTTTCATGAATACTATCTTAAGAAACAAGCCGAGAATAAACATTACTACGTGATATTAGGACACATAGAAAAGAAATTAACTAAGGTTATATATTCTGTTTTAAAGAATAACAAACCATATTCTCCACAAATTTAACCATATAAAATTATCAAAGATCAAATATATAATACTTTAATATGCTTATCCAACAGGATGGCATAAAACAAAATTCTCGAGAATTTTGTAGGGTGAAAAGCCCTTTTTCTGTTGGCCTTTTTTTAATAAATAAATTTTTAAATCTTATCTTGATTTATTTATAGTTGGCTTTCATAATAGTTCATATAAGGCAGCTAAGGACGGTTTGCGACACGACAGAGGGGCTATTAGTAATAGCCCCATCTGCCTTGTGTTACGCAAACCTTTACCCTTAGCATTTCATCTTATATATTTGAATATATTTTTAAAACTAATTGTTTATTTTGTTATAAAATTTTGAGTTGCATTTATTTAATTCTTCTATTGATGGTGTTAGACTTTTGAAATTATCTAAATCTTTGAACTCATAATTTTTCTTTTCTTTGTATGCATATGATAAGAATGTTGAATCATATAGTTTCTGATTATTTATATCTAAATCGCATATATTTATATT
>JAILIY010000043.1 GCA_024695025.1 Acholeplasmatales bacterium | reverse complement strand
GATTGTCATTTACTGTTGAATCAAATAATGAGTTAACAAAGATTGTCAATGAATATAAAGAAAAATTAAATGGCAATAACAATAAAAAATTTGATTCAAAGAATGAAACTAGAGGATATTATAAAAGACCAATAATATAGAGGTATTATATGAAAAGAGAAAAAACAATTATAAGAACAAGCTTAATTGGTATTATAGCAAACTTGATACTTGTAGGCTTTAAAGCAACTATAGGTATAATTGTTGGTTCTATATCAATTATAAATGACGCAATAAACAATTTAACAGACGCCTTAAGTAGCGCAATTACAATTATAGGTACAAAATTATCAAATAAAAGAAATGATAAAAAGCACCCATTTGGATATGGAAGAATTGAATATGTCACTTCTTCTTTAATCGGGGCTATCATCATAGTTGCAGGTCTAACTGCAATATATGAATCAGTACTTGCAATAGTTGATCACTTTAAAAATGATGTTAATCCTGATTATAATTATATATCACTTATTATTATCGGTGTTGCAATTGTAGTTAAAATACTTGTTGGCCTATATTTTAGGAAAAAAGGTAAGAGTGTAGACAGTGATGCCTTAATCGCATCAGGTACAGACGCACTTGGGGATTCAATTTTATCACTTGCAACATTAATTGGTGCTATATTTATTTTTAAATTTGATTTATATGTAGAAGGTTATTTAGGTATAATAATTGGTCTATTTATTTTAAAATCTGGTATTGAAGTTATAAAAGAGGCAGTATCATCAATTATAGGTGAAAGATTTGACCCTGAAGAAACTAAAAAGATTATTAAAGATATAAACAAAATTGAAGGCGTCAAAGGCACATTTGATTTAATAATTAATTCATATGGACACAGCAAATATATAGGCTCTGCCCATATATTAGTAAGCAATGATTTAAAGCCATTTGAAATTCAAACAATCGAAAGAAATGTCAATAAAATGATGTATACAAAGCATAATACTATTATGACTGTTGGTATATATACAGATTATGTTGAAACAAAGGAATCTAAATTGATATTAGATTACATATCTAATATGGTCAAATCAAATAAAAATATTTTACAAATGCACGGCTTTTATGTATATGAAAAGGAAAAGAATTGTGACTTTGATTTAGTTATATCATTTGATGAACATGATCCAGTTGGATTAATAAAAGAAATTAAAAAAGAATTAGAAAAAGAATTTAGTGAATATACATTTACAATCAATTTAGATAACGACTTCTCACTAAGTGAATAAGGGACTGAAAATTTCAGTCCCTTTTTCTTATTTAATTCTTAATACAACATCATTTAATTTTTTCTTTGGAGATGCAGGCTTTTCATCATAATATCCCATTGGGATAATACATGATACTGATTCACCTTCTGGTAAATTAAGTATCTTTTTAATATTGGCTTCATTATAAATACCCATTATAACTGTACCTATATTAAAATTATGGCATGCAAGTACAAATGCATCAGCATAAATACCTGCATCAAATGACTCAAAATGACTGCCTTTAGTTGTTGAAGGAGTACCATCCTTTTCATATCCTGAAATATTATTGATAGTTGAAAGTACCATTATACCTTGGGCTTGTTTGAGAATGTTTTTATTCCAATCACTTCCGACACCATCTGAAATTTTTTCAATTAAATCTTTTGTTTCTACATAATTATATCTTACAGTTTGAGTATTTTTCCAAGATGGAGAATACTGGCATATATCTACTATTTCTTTAACTGTATTTATATCAATTTTTTTATTATTAAATTTTCTTACACTTCTTCTTGTTTTAATTGCCTCAATTAATTCCATAAATTTATCCTCTAATATTCTACTTTTATGTCATCAATAATTCCATACATCTTTTTAAATTTAATTAAATCTTCATTAGATTCAATTAACATTTCTTCAACAAATACATTAGTCTTCTTGTTTTTAAAGCCTACTACGGCCTCACCTGTACAAATAGATTTATGTATAATTGGTATTAAATTTTCTCTATCCCAATCCTTTTTAGAATCTTTTTTCTTAAAAAACATAATATCAACCTCTATATTTATTATCTTATTATTTTAATAATAATTCAATAAAAAAAGAAAACCAAGATTAACTTGGCTTTCCACAAAAAGAATAAAGATAAATGAAATATTATTCGAAATATTCTACTATAATTGCGTAAATGTTTACGCCTTTTGCTGTTGAACCTAAATAGTAAGTTCCTGCTTCAACATCTTCTATTGTTGTTAAAACATTGCCTTTAGGAGCTTCACATGTTGCTAAAATTGTTGATGTGTCAGTAGATTTAACTAATGCAAGTTCTCTACTTGTACCATCATCTTTTGTACCACCATTACAATAAACAGTGATTCTTGATTTTTTAGCTAATGTTAATTCAACATATCTTGATGTACCAAATTTAGCAGTACCGTTTAATGAAAGTCTGTTAGCTACTGAATAATTTTGGTTATTATATTTAAATGCTGCTGTTGATGTTGATACAGTTACTTTTGAATCAGAAGTACCGACTGCCTTAAATGTAAAGTTTTCACCTTTAGTTGTTTTTACTGTGATTTCTTGAGCTGTTGTAATATCACCAGTAGTTGAGAATTGTAATAAAGCTATATCTGATGGCTTTGGAGCATATGATTCATATGCGAATTCATAATTTGCAATCATTTCATCAAATAAGTCTTTATTTGATAATGTGTTTCTATCATCAATATTTAATGTGAAGATTTCTTTTTTAATTGCTTTGATTTCTTCGCCACATTGAATATAATTGTCTGCAGTTAAATCTGAATAATCATTAGCTAATTTTTCGATTAGAGCATCTACAGTAGCTGGATCCTTATAAGAATAATTTGGATCTTTTGGATTTACTTTTGTAAATAAACTGTAAACTGCATCAATCTTTGCCTTACTCATATTGTTTGATGGACAAACATATTTTTCAGGAGTTGTTAATACTGAATTTGCAAATGCAATCTTTTCTTTATTTTCATTATATTTTGTATCAGATGCAATAAAATCAATTAAATGTTCAGCAACTTTTCCTGCTTCTAAATAAGCACCAATCTTATTGTAGTGAGTTGCTTCAATACCAGTATAGCCTAATGTTGAATCATTATAAGTTGAATCATAACCATATGGCCATTCACCAGTTAATTCATTTGGTTTTAATGCCATTAAGAAATCAGCAAACTCTTGAGTTGCTGTTTCAAGCATAGTTTTAGAATCTGTGAATAAATCAATTAACATTGTATCTGTTTCTTCTGCTAATTGTTTACAAGCTGTAACATATTCAAAATTAGGGCCATGCTTACCAGCACCACCTACAATTTTACCATCTTTAAAGCTTACTCTTGCAACTGGAGTAACTATTACTGGAATAGCACCTTTTTCTCTTGCAAAATCTATATATTCTTTTAAATAACCTTTATAAGTACCACTTGCACCTGTTGAATCATAAGCATAATAATTATCGCCATACTTAGCTATTTCAGCTTTTGCTTTATCACCCGTATCAGCTGGTAAATTTTCAGTTGAAGTACTTTGTTTGTTTGTTGGTGCAGTAGTAGGGAAAATACCATTTCCATCTGGAGTTCCAAGTGGAACAAATCTTAAATCTCTGTATTGTGTATCTTCATATGATTTAGTATCATCATCATTGTGACCAAATTGAATAAATAAATAGTCACCTGCTTTGATATCTTCTTCGATAGAATGACCACCATTCTCAGTGAATGTGTAATTGAAGTTATTTTCTTTTGTATCGTATAATCTACCTTCGTTGATGAATGAACGAGAAGATCTACCACCTTGAGCACAATTCTTCACTGTGATATTATCATCTAAGAATAAATCTAAATATTGGCCCCAACCACCAATATATTGTTTATCTTCATATGTCTTAACAGTTGAATCTCCTGCTAAGAAAATTGTAGTTTCAGCATCAGGATTAACCCTTTTAGAGCTTGATGCTTCTGCACTAGTCGCGTCAGTTTTAGATTCATTTGTTACTTGACTAGTTTGAACATTCGAAGTTTTTACTTCACTACTTTCTTCTTTTTCGTCATTGCCGTTACAAGCTACTAAGCCTACGGCTGCTAGACCAATAATACTAAATAATAAACCTTTTTTCATATCACCATACTCCTTTTGTAAATAAATTATATATAATAAAATCTTCCATTTTAATAGTTATTTATGACAATGAGTGTATTTAATTGACGCAAAATCGAAGATTTGGTATAATTTTAGTAGGTGATTTATATGTTTACTACAAAAGATTCAATTAAATTTATGATGGCTAAGATTTTTTTCAATTTAGCCAACTTTAACATAAATGTTATTACTGAAATAACTCCACTTATGTACCACGGTCAAAAAACTGCAGAAATAAACTATGTTAGAAGCGGTAATGGTATGGTAGAAATAGATGGTAAACAAGTTAAAATAAAACATGGTTCATATTTTTGTATACCCGAGTTTGTTAAATATTCAGTTATACCTTCTTCTCCTATTGAATTGTATTCAATATATCTATTATTAGATACTAAAACAGCCTATAAAGAATATTTGCCATATACAAAGGCTGTATATGTTGGAGATAATAAAGATTTAGATTATTTATTTGATAGTCTTTTGTACGAATTTAGTACAATGAGATTTGGATACAACGAAATAGTTGTATCAAATTTTAAAAGTATAATTGTAAAAATATTAAGAAATGAACAAATAACTGGAAAGAGATTGTCACATTGGACTAACGATAGTATGCAATTTGAAATCGAAGAAATAATTTCAAATGAATTTAAAAATATAACTATAAATAGTCTCGCAAATAAATTACATTTATCAACAAGAGAATTACAAAGATATATTCTAAAAAATTACAATAAAACATTTAATGAATTAAAGACAGAAGCTAAGATGAGCTATGCCTCAAATAAGCTATTATATACTGATACTAGTATATCTGATTTAGCTAATTTGGTCGGTTATTCTTCTTTAGAGCACTTCTCTTATGCCTTTAAAAAATTCTATGGCTTAACTCCAAGTGAATATAGAAAACAAAAGAAAATATAAAAAATAGCGTTAGCTCTTATTTGAGTTAACGCTTATATTTTTATCATAATCAGTATATTCATAATCCATATTATACTGTAAATATGGATTTAATCTATATGCCACAAACGCAGATATAGAAACACTTATAATATCTTTTACAATAAATGGCAACAAACCAATTGATAAAATTTTCATAATTGAATATGATTTATCCATATAAATATTTAAAATCATATACATATATATTAAACCTACAATATCAATTATTAATAAACCTAAAACAGCCTTGATATAATAGGCTATTTTTTTGTCTTTGTAGAAATTTGAACCAACTACAATACTCGACAACAAAAAGCCTAAAATAAAGCCAAATGATGGTTTTAAAACATAATATATTCCGCCACCATTTGAGAATACATTAAAGCCTATAAGTCCCATTATTATGTAAGTAAAAAATACAATAAATGCTTTTTTATACTTGAGTATCAATGAAATTATTATTACACTAAATGTCTGTAATGTCATATCAATTATTCCAATATTAATTGCGATTTTACTTGAAATAATTAAAAGACATAACGACATAGCCATAATAGCAATATCCTTTATTTTCATATTAATTTAATAATGATTCTTTAATATTTATTTCATCTGATGAAAGTGTTAATTTCTCACTATCATTTTTTACTACTAAATATCCATTTGAATCAATATTTAAAACCTCGTATTCCTTATTCTTGTAAATAATTTTTTTACCGATAACGATAGAATATTTTTTATATAAATCAATAATATCTTTTAAATTCATTTTCGATAAATTATCAAATTCATTTAATATTAAATCAATTAAATAATATTTATCGACATCAATATTTAACCCTATACCCAAAACATTATCCTTATCTGTCTTATTAATACCAATACCAATGATTGATGCCACAAAGCCATTGTTATAAATATCTTCTATTAAGATACCAGATAATTTTTTATTATTTAAATAAATATCATTAGGCCATTTAATTCCAACATTTATATTTAGCTTTTTTAAAGCTAAAGCGATAGAAAGTGGTGATATTAAATGGTAATAACCATTATTCTTTTTTAATATTGAAAAGATTATATCATCATCTGATTGCCAAACTCTGTCATATCTACCTCTTCCAGCTGTTTGTTTTAAGGCAATTAATACAGAATCATTTTCATATTGTTGATAATTGTCTTTAAAATATGTATTTGTTGAATTAATTTCATCAACTAGATAAATATTGTATCTAGTTGCGTAAGGGAAATTTATTTTTTTTATCATATTAATTAAATTTTTCTATTACTTGTTTAAATGAATTTAAATCATTGATTGTATAACATAATATCTTTCTATCAATTCTTTTTAAGAACCCAGATAGACTCTTACCAGGTCCAATTTCAACAAATGTATCTACACCTTTATCTATTAAATAGCGTAGACTATCTTCAAAATAAACTGAAGAACATATTTGTTTTTCTAATATTTCATTTAATGGCTTATTTTCTTCTTTACCACTAATGTTATAAATAACTTTATATTTTGGAGTTTGGGGTTTATATTCATCAAGCTTGGCTCTCAATTTTTTACTTGCGGGAACTAAAAATGATGAATGGAACGCACCACTTACATTAAGCTTAACAACCTTCATTGCCTTACCTTCAAGTTGCTTAATTGCATTGTCGATACCTAAAGTATCACCTGTGATAACTATTTGACCAGGACAATTGTAGTTGGCAACCTCAACAGTACCTTCTATCTTTTTAATTTCTTCAAGTAATGTTTCTTTATCTAAGCCTATTACAGCTGCCATAGCTGTAGTGCCTAAAGGTAGGGCATTTTGCATTATATCGCCACGATATTTAATAATATCTATAGCATCTTCTATTTTCCAAGTATCTGCATAAGCAAGGGCACTATATTCGCCTAAGGATAAGCCACAAACATATTCTGGCTTAATATTATTTGATTCTAGCATTTTAGCAAATACATAACTTGTCAAAAGCATAGTAGGTTGAGCATATTTTGTTTGATTAATTAATTCTTCATTTTCAAATGCGATATCTCTTACATCTGGAAATTTATCATACATTTCTTTGGCGAAAGGAAATTCAAGATAAAAATCTTTACCCATTCCTACATATTGACTTCCTTGGCCATTAAAAATGAATGCAACTTTCATTATAAATCACTTCCAATTTTTCTAAACTTCTCATATCTATTATTTAATAGATCTTCACAAGATAATTTTTGTAATTCCTTGATCCTATTAAATAATTTATCTTTAAGGTTTTCTTTGAATTCATCGTTTATAGATCTAATTCCACCAAGTGGTTCTTTAATTATTTCATCAACAATACCATATTCTTTTAAATCAGCTGATGTCATCTTCATCATTTCACATACATCGCTTATGCTAACCTTATCCTTAAATAAGATTGATGTAAATCCTTCTGGGGAAAGTACTGAATAGATGGCATTTTCAAACATGAAAATATAATCTGATATAGTAAGTGCTAAAGCACCACCAGAACCACCCTCACTTAATACGATAGCCACAACTGGTACTGAAAGTTTTGATAATTCTTCTAAATTTTGAGCGATAGCAACTGATTGACCTCGTTCTTCTGCACCCTTACCAGGATAAGCACCTGATGTATCAACTATAGTGATAATAGGTCTTTTGAATTTGGCAGCTTCCTTGGCAAGTCTTAAAGTTTTTCTAAAGCCTTCTGGAGAAGTCATACCAAAATTTCTTTTAATATTGTCATTTAAATTTAAACCCTTAGCTTGGGCAAGTACTGTCACAGGCATACCCTTTAAAAAGCCTATACCTGAAATAATTGAATTATCATCAGAAAAATATCTATCACCGTGAAGTTCAATAAAATCATCTAATAGGGCATTTACTAATTGTGATGCCTTAATTCTTTTTTCACTTCTAGCAATTGAAACTCTATCCCAAGCAGATAAATTAGAATATGTTTCTTTTACTAATTTATCTAATTCATTTTTTAATTTTTTATATTTAGGATCATCTAAAGAAAGTTCTCTTAATTCATTTTCTAGATTACTAATTTTAATTTCTTTTTCTTCTAGTATCATATTAATTATAATTATGAAGACGTAAGATTAGACTTAGTGTCTTCTTTAACTCCTTTCTTTCAACAATCATATCTAAAAAGCCTTTTTCAAGTTGGAATTCAGCAGTTTGGAAATCAGGAGGTAATACTTCTTTAATAGTTTTTTCAATTACTCTTTTTCCTGCAAAACCAATTAAAGCTTTAGGCTCTGATATAGTTATATCAGCAAGGCTAGCAAAAGAAGCACTAACTCCACCGGTTGTTGGGTCTGTAAGTACTGCAACATATAAGCCTTTTTCTTTATATTTAGCTATAGCACTAGATGTTTTAGCCATTTGGAATAAACTAATTACACCTTCTTGCATACGAGCTCCACCAGATGTTGTAAAAATGATTACTGGAAGATTTAATCTTTTGCCATCTTCAAATAATCTAGTTACTCTTTCTCCACAGACAGAGCCCATTGATCCCATCATAAAATGAGAATCCATTATACCAACTAATACCTTAATACCATCAATCTTACCTAAGACACAAAGGATAGATTCATCCTCGTTTGTCTCATTTTTAGCGGCGTTAAGTTTATCTTCATATCCAGGGAAATCTGTATATTTTTCTCTTAAGTCAGTATAAAGTTCCTTATAACCTAAATCTAAAAGACTAATAATTCTTTCTTTACTAGTAAGTCTGTAATGATATCCACAATATGGACATACTTTTTCGTTTAATATTAATTCATCTTTGATGATGAATTTCATACATTTAGGACATTTACAAACTAAATCATCAGGTATTTCACGAGGACGAGTATTCTCAGCTCTCTTTCTTAAGTTTAGTTCTTCTAATGTCTTATTAAATTCTAATATCTTTTCTTTACGTTTATTAAATGAATCTTGCATCTTTCTTTAGCTCCTTTAAAAAATTCTCTATAAAAGAAGTATCATAATGACCTAATACGAAATTAGGTTGATGCAATATAACATATTGGAATTCAATAGTCGTTTTAACACCATCAATAATTAATTCTTCTAAAGCTTCTCTCATCTTTCTTATGCATTCAAGGCGTGTTTTAGCAAAACAAATAACCTTAAGAATCATAGAATCATAATAAGGTGGGATTGTATAGCCTGGATATACACCACTATCAATTCTCACACCCATACCACCAGGTAGATTTAAGAATTTAATTAAACCAGGTGAAGGTCTAAAATCATTTTTGATATCTTCAGCATTTATTCTACATTCAATTGCATATCCATGAAGTTTAATATCTTCTTGCTTAAAGGCAAGTGGTAGACCAAATGCAATCTTAATCATATTCTTTACAAGGTCTACATTTGTGACAACTTCTGTTACACAATGTTCAACTTGTATTCTCGTATTCATTTCTATAAAATAGAAATTTTCATCACTATCTACTAAGAATTCTAAAGTACCGACACTGTCATATCCTACACCCTTACAAGCTTTGACAGCACACTCATATAATTTATTCTTTAATTCTTTTGAAATGCCTTGGCAAGGTGCTTCTTCAAGCATCTTTTGATTTCTTCTTTGTAAAGAACAATTTCTTTCAAATAAATGTACACAATTTCCATGCTTATCACCCATTATTTGAACTTCGATATGCTTAGGGTTTTTGACAAATTTTTCAATGTATAAAGCATCGTCTTTAAAAAACTTTATAGATTCTTCACGTGCCTCATTATAAGCCGCTTCAAATTCGTCTTCTCTATTTACGAGTCTAATGCCTTTTCCGCCACCGCCACTTGAGGCTTTAATTAAAACTGGGAATCCAATTTCTTTAGAAATCTCTAATCCTTCTTCTAAACTTACAGGCTTATATGAGCCTGGTACGATTGGAATACCTAATTCCTTCATTGTTTGTATTGCATAGCTTTTATTTCCCATCTTTTCCATTACGTCTGGGTTAGGTCCTATAAAAGTTAAGCCACAAGATTCTACCATTCTTGCGAATTTAGCATTTTCAGATAAAAAACCAAAGCCTGGGTGAATGGCATCACAGCCTGAAAGACAAGCTGCAGATATAATATTTTCTACATTTAAATAAGAATCTTTAGGTAAATTATCACCGATACAAACAGATTCATTTGCTATTTGTACGTGTAGGGCATTTTCATCTGCTTTAGAATATACGGCAACTGTTTGAATACCTAATTCCTTGCAGGCTCTAATGATTCTTACTGCGATTTCACCACGATTGGCAATCAATATCTTTTTAAACATATTATTCTCCAATCATAAATAGATTAGCCCCATAATCTACCATGTCTGAATCTGCCTTATATATATTTAAAATCTTTCCACTATATGGTGATTTTATTTCATTCATTACCTTCATCGCTTCGATAATGCATAAAGTGTCTCCCTCTTTTACTGTATCACCGACATTTACAAATGCCTTGCCACCAACATATTGGCTTTCGTGATAAGTACCAACAAGAGGTGATGTAACATAATTGCCACTTTCTTCTTTTGTTTTTTCTTCTATTGTTTCTTTTGTTTTTACATTATTACCACTTGTAATAATTGTTTGAGGACTATTTTTATCTAATTTGATTTTCATTCCATTTTCTTCTATTTCTATAGAAGCAATTGATGATTTTTCAAATAATTGAATTAACTTTTCAATTTCTTTCAAATTCATAATCTTTATTTCCCTTCTTTTTCTCTTAGTTTCTTTTCTACTAATTTACATACATCGCCAACTGTAAATAGTTGTTCTATTTCTTTTGAATCCGCATGAAAATCGTAATGTTCCTCTAACGCTAAGATTAACTCAACTGCATATAAGCTATCAAAATTTAAGTCTTCCTTAAGTCTTGATTCTAAAGTGATATCAACGTTGTCAAGATTAGCAGTTTCAATTAACAATTCTTTAATTTCTTCAAACATTTTTATCACTTACTCTCCTTTTCTTCTTTCCAAAATTGATCTAAAAATATTTTGTAAGCACCCTCACTAAATGGTGGCTTACTCAAATTAGCTTCACATTCTTTAGATAATGTACCATTTGATACAAATTCTTCTCCAGCTAAAATGAATTTATTTAAATATTTATCTAATTTGTTTTTATTATTAACATCTACAAGTGTCTTCATTTGTGGAACTAATATTTTAGAATAACTATCCTTACCACAAATGAAATCATATTGTTTTATTAATGATTCATATACTAAAGATACATCAGTATATGCACAAGTACTGATTAATACAAATCTCTTATTAGGATCATCATATCTTAGTCCATGAAGCGATCTTTCAGTATCTTTATTATTATCTCCACGATAAGTATTCATCATAGATAATAATCTATCTGTGAATAATTTAACAATTCCTGGCATACCAAAGAAAAATAGTGGGAATGATTCGATTATAATATCAGCTTTTAATAATTTTTGTTTAACTATAGAGATATCATCATCTTTGATGATGCATTCTCCTTCTGTCTTGCCCCAGCATGAAAGACAGCCTATGCAAGGCTTAATATTTAAAGCTTGAATATTAATTAATTCAATATTACAATCCCTTTTGTTTTTAATTCCTTCTAAGAAGGCATTTGTAACCTTCATTGTGGAACTATTATTCATTTTTGGACTACCATTTAAAACTAAAATATTTAGTTTTTCTAAATTATCCCACATAATAACCCCTTAATTATCTTTGATAAATTGAATCCTTTAATACCTTTGTAAAAGTTAATGTTCCTTTTGAATAAACTGTATTATCAACCATTACCTTACAATCAAATGATGTAAGTGGACCTGTAATCTTTGATTTAACAACTGTAATATCTAAAACATCACCAGGAATTACAGGCTTGATAAATTTAAAATTATCTACCTTTAAAAGTACATAAATATAATTTTCATCTGTACCATCACATTCAAATACTAAACTTGATAATTGAGCACAAGCCTCAACGATTAATACACCAGGCATTATAGGTGCATTTGGAAAATGACCCATAAAATATGGTTCATTAATTGATACACACTTAATACCACGTGCACTTTCATTTGGTGTAATTTCAAGGACACGTTCAATCATTTGAAAAGGTGGTCTTTGTTTAATCTTTTCATTAATTTCGTTAATTAAAATCATAATGATAAACCTCCATCAAGAGTAATGATTTCACCAGTAATGTACTTTGACTCATCACTTGCAAGGAATGATACTACATTGGCAACATCTTCTGCATTTCCTAATTTATGCATAGGAATTACTTTTAAATATTCTTCCTTTTTATCTTCAGGAATATGATTTAACATTTCTGTTTCAATAAAGCCTGGGGCAACTGCATTAACTCTAATACCGTAGCCTGCAAGTTCTTTAGCAAGTGTTCTAGTCATTTGATTTACAGCACCCTTAGTCGCACCATAAACTGATTGACCAGGAAGTGCAAAATGGCCAGATACTGATGAAATATTAATGATAGCACCTTTCTTTTTCTTAAACATTTTAAGTGCACAAGCTTGTGACATATAAAAATATCCTTTTACATTTAAATTGAAACAAGCATCTAAATTTTCTTCAGATAACATAAGTAAATATTGATCACGTACTATACCTGCATTATTTACAAGTACATCTATTTCACCATATGCTTTATAAACTTCTTTTATCATTGCCTTTACTTCTTCAGGCTTTGATACATCAGCCTTATAAACCATTCCCTCTCCACCAAATGATTTAACTTCTTCTAATACTTCATTTGCTGTCTTATCATTATTTGCATAATTAATTACTACTTTATATCCGTCACGAGCAAGACGTAAAGCACAAGCCTTACCAATTCCACGTGAAGCACCTGTTATAATCGCAACCATAATAGTTAGTCTCCTTTATTTTGAAATGATAATTGCAGTATAAGTACCACCTAAACCATAAGATGTCACTAATACATTTTTACAATCCTTAAGACTTACATTTGCCTTTACAATAGAATCTGAAACATAATATGCTCTTGATGATTCTATTTCTCCATTTAATAATAGAGCACTGTGGCAAAGTGCAAGGCTTGATGCAGCACTTCTTGCCTCACCAATATAATCCTTTACTTCAACAAGTGGAATGTTAGCTAATTTTTCTTTGAATAAATCTTTATATACATTTAATTCAATATCATCAACTTCTTTATATCCATTTGCAAAGCCTGAAATACAATCGATGTCATCAATTTTAAGGTTAGCATCACTTAAAGCATTTAATATAGCATTTTTTAAGCCATCCTCAGTATTCTTTAAAGAACCGAAATCTGCGCCCTTATATGCCATACCATAGCCTTTGATTTTACAATAAACCTTAGCGTTACGTTTGTTTGCTTCTTCTTCATTTTCTATAACCATAGAAACTGAACCATCAGATAATCTAAATCCATTTTTTTCGGCAAATGGATAAGCATTATCCTCAATTAAATCTAACTTATTATATAATTCTTCGATAACTTCAATATTTTCATCAGTACCAGTAGCCAAAATATAATTTGCTTTACCGCTTCTAATTACATTCATACCATAAGCAACTGATTGAAGGCCTGATTGACTACCATTTGTAACTGTTACATTGTAGCCTTTAATACCTGATGCAATTGACAAATAACCACCAGCAGCATTGTATACTGTGTTAGGGAATCTTAAGGCAGAACCACACGCATTACCCTTTTGTACAATATTTTCTGTGAAATTACAACAAGTACCTAAAGCACCTTCGCTTGAACCTACAACAATACCAATTTCTGTGGCATTGTCATCTGTTACATTTAAATTTGCATCCTTTAAAGCTTGCATACCTGATACAGCTTGAATTTTAGATAAATTATCTAACTTTCTATAGAATGCATTTTTTAATTCGACATTATTAAAGTCATCTTGTGTTAATTCTGAATGAACTGAACTTCCTTCAATTTCTTTGTTTTCATTAATGTTATTTACATAACTATTCTTGTCATTTCCAAGTGGTGAAATAACACCGATACCAGTAAGAACAATATTCTTTCTATCTTGGAATTCTACTTCATGATTTTCTTTTGAGAAAATAATAGATGCATTGTTACCACCAAAGGCAAATGAATTGCTCATAACAGTTGTAAGTTTTTTGTCTTTGCTTTCGTTTGGAACAAAATCTATCTTACCAGCTTTTTCTTTTAGGTTAACTAAATCCTCATCACTATATCCTAAAGTTGGGAACACTTTATTAGTTGTTAAAGCCTTGATTGCAAATACTGCCTCAATTGCACCGGCAGCACCTAAACAGTGACCAACCATAGCCTTTGTTGATGATACACTTAAATCATCATTTTCATTGTCAAATATAGTGTGTAGACTTAAAAATTCTGCATTGTCGTTTTTAGCTGTACCAGTCCCGTGAGCATTGATATAACCAATATCATTTTTATCGATATTTGATGTTTTTATTGCCCAGTTGATGGCGTTCATTTGTCCTTCGCCATCTTCTCTTGGTGCTGTGATGTGATGTGCATCTGTTGAAATACCTGAACCTAATACTTCGCAATAAATTTTAGCATTACGAGCTTTAGCATGTTCATATGATTCAACTATAACACAACCACTACCCTCACCAAGTGTGATACCTGTACAATGATTAAATGGTGAACAAGGATTGCTATCAAGTGCATGCAAAGCCAAAAATCCTGAATATGGTACACTTGCGAATGCATCAGCACCACCAGCGATTACTACATCTGCCTTACCACTTCTGATTAAATCAGATGCGTAAGCAATTGAGATAGTACCAGCTGCACATGCGTTTGCGACGTTTGTGACAACACCACCACAGTTAAATGTTTTAGCTACTTCTGATGCGATTGCGCTAATTGGCATCTTTAAAACATCATTCTTGTCTTTATTATTTCTATAATAATGTTCAATTGATACAGCTCCACCAACACATGAACCCATAATTACAGATACTCTATCCATGTTTTCATTAAGGGACATCTTTGAATCTTCTATAGCTTCCTTACAAGCCTTTATACAAAGTTTTGTAACTCTATCAATTTTATCATTATTATCATTTTCAATCTCGCTTGAATTAACTTCAGCAGCTAATCTAGCGTAACAATTAGTAGTATCTACTGTATTTGTTTCTTTAATACCAGATACTCCCTTTAATGCATTTTCATAACATTCTTCTACATTATTACCGATTGCAGAAATCATACCTAAACCAGTAATAACTATTCTATTATTCTCACTCATTTCTAATTCCTCCAATGTAAAGTTGACTTTACTTAATAATATAAACCAAAACCCTTACAAGAAGTAAGGGTGTCTTAAAAAATTACTTATTGTTAACAATATAAGCAGTTAAAGTGTCAATTGAATAAAAGTTTTCTTTTGCAACGCCAGTCATTGATACACCAAAATTGTCATCAATAAAAGAAATCATTTCAATTGAGTCTATAGAATCAAGTCCAACACCTTCACCAAAAAGTGCTGTGTCATAATTTAAGATTGATTCATCAACACCTAAATCTTCTACCATGAAGTTCTTTAATTTTTCTTTAATTTCTAATTCATTCATAATATTATTTCTCCTAATAATTAATGTCATAAACTGATTTATTTTTATGACCACTACTATTCTATCATATAAAATAAAAATGTCAACTATACTTTACAAATTGAATAAAATATATATAATATTAATCGGAAGCAAAAATAGGTGTTATTATGAAAGAAAAAAAGAAAATAAATAAAACTAGGGTAGTTTTAATATTTTGGTTAATCGCGAGTATCATATTAACTTGTATATCTTTACCTTTATATATTAAAAACCCTGATAATAAGCATATAAAGAATTTTTTATTAGTATCATTACTCTTACTTTGGAATTTCTGGATAAGAGTTATTTCAGGCTTAATATTTACGGCCTTCACATACAATCCAGAATCTCGTTGGTTTAAAATTAATGATACAGACAGAAAATGGCACAATTTCATTAAAGTTAAAAAGTGGATTCAACACGCCCCTACTTTTAACCCTAAACAATATGATTCAAAAACGTTGACATTAGATGAAATAATTCAAAATACATGTAGAAATGAAGTATCACATATAATGTATTTTATAGAAACATATATGGGCATTTTATTAAGTTTATATTTTGGTAATTATTTACTTACTATAATAGTTGCTATAACTGTTTCTATTCACGATATATTCTTAATCTCATTACAAAGATTTTCTCGTGATAGATTAAATAAATTAAACAAAAGAATGAAAAGAACTCAAGCTAAGACTTCTTAAGTCTGCTTGAGTTTTCTTTTTATAGTGGTAAATTCTTTTTTCTAAACCACAATAAGCCTATTACATAAGTAACTGTCGCTACTGCAAATAATACTACAATTTCAACAATCCATAAATTGTCACCTGAAAGTATTCTATCATTGTCACATAATGTAATTAATGTTAAATATTTAAAATTAGATAGTGCCTTCATTGAAGGGGCAAGACCACCAAACATAGACATCATACTCATTAGGATAAAGAATACAGAAACCATTCCACCAGCACCGATTGAATATTTACTTCTGTTGAATATACCTGAAAACATAAAACAAATTCCAGATATTGCAAGTGTTGTAAAGAATGATGCCACATTAAGTCCAAATACTTCAAAATAAGATATTGAATTGCTACCAGTCGCTGCCTTTACAATAATATGAACTGAAAAAGTACTTAAATATGTTACAAATAATGTAGACACTAAGAAAGCTATCTGTGTAAGTGCCACATCTTTTCTTTTAATTGGTGATGAAAGAACATATGCCATAGATCCATCATCTACTTGACGGGCAAGTAAATTATTTGCAGTAACTACAACATAAATTGTAGGTACTATTACTGACATCATACCGTAAAATATTACAGTTGTAAAATCCATTCCACCACTTTCCATTGCACAGAATTGTGCTACTAATAATACCATTACAAGTGATACTACAAGCCAAATTTTCCAATTTGCTTTAAATGATTGAACATATAATGATTTATTCATTTTCAAGTCCTCCTAAAATGCTCTTGTTATAATAATCCTCTAAAGTATATGGAATATATTCCATATCTAAAATTGTGTATTTTGATAATTTATTAAATAATTCTACTACCTTATTTTTATCTATATATAGATTAATACTGTTATTATCAGCCTTAATCACTTCATAATCATTTTCGCTTGTAAAAGCTATTCTTTCGTTTACTTCCTTAAATGTTATTTTATATTCTAAATTACAAACATCAGTTATTTCTTTTAAATTGATTGTTTCAATTACTTTTCCTTTATTGATAAAAGTTACTTTATCACATGTATCTTCTATTTCTTTAAAGATATGAGATGACATTAATATTGTTTTACCTTTTTTCTTTTCTTCATTTATTAATGTGATCATATTATCTCTCATAAGTGGGTCTAAACCAGTAGATGGTTCATCTAATAAAATGATGCTTGAATCTTTCATAAAAGCACAGACTAAAGCTGTCTTTTGTTTCATACCTTTACTCATTCTTCTTAAAGGTACTCTAGTATCTAAATTAAATATACTAATTAATTTATTCATATATGTAGTATCTTTAATATTGTAAAAGTTTCTTTGAATTTCCAAAAATGCATCTCCACTACCAACATCAGGGAAATTTATTTCACCTGGCACATAAGATACATAATTTTTTATTTCTTTTGCGTCAGACCAGCAATCTAAATCATTGATTTTAGCTTCTCCACCTTTTGCCTTTAAAAAACCCATAAGGCCTCTTAATGTAGTAGTTTTACCACTACCATTAGAACCAACTATAGCGTGTACTTCACCTTTTTCTACAGATATATTAAAATCAAATATTCCTCTTCCGTTACCGTAATCTATTGTAAGGTTTTTAATCTCTATAGCATTAGACATAGCTTTCTCCATCCTTTCTGTAGAAATTCATAAAATAATCTTCAAGTGTAATAGTTGATTCAACAATGTTTGTAACCTGGTATTCAGCTATTTTCTTTATTACATAATCCATATCATCAACAATTATTGTCACTTCTAATGTTTTAGCTAATGAATTAATAATTGTAATTTTTTCTTCTTTATGGAATCTGTCATATTCTTCTTTATTTTTAAAATTAATTGTTAATCTTCTTTTTAATTCATCTTTGATATCATCTTTATTAACTTTGGCAACTAATCTGCCTTCTTTAATAATCATTATTTTGTCACATAATCTTTCAACTTCTCTAAATATATGAGAAGATAATAAAATTGTTTTACCTCTTCTTTTTTCTTCTTCGATGAAGTCAATAAATATTTCTTGCATACGTGGGTCTAAGCCTGATGTAGGCTCATCTAATAATAATACTTTAGGATCAGACATAAACGCTGTTACAATAGCGAGTTTTCTTCTTTCACCTATACTCATTCTTTTTATTTCTTGAGACAAATCAAGTTCGAATTTATCACATAAATATTTTACTCTCTCTTCATTTTTTTGATGTCTTAAGCCTTCCATCATCTTAACGAACATATAACCATTTAAACCAGATGGAAGTGTTGGTTCACCAGGTAAATAGCCTATATCTTCTTTTGTTAGGGTATATTCTTTTAAACAATCGTGTCCATTTATTAAACAATATCCTGAATCAGGATTTGAAAAGCCCATTAAATGTCTCATTGTTGTAGATTTACCAGCACCATTAGGTCCTAAAAAGCCAACTGCTTCACCTTTTTCTACTTTAAAATCGACATCAAATATTCCTTTGTTAAATGAATAGCTTTTAGTTAAATTTTTTACTTCAATTGTTGCCATATTATTACTCCAATGATTTTTTAATCAATTCATTTCCTGATTTTAGGGCTTTATTAATATCGACATTTAATTCATCTATTTTACTTACGCATGATGATAATGTCTTTTGGTATACAACTCTATAAATTGGTTCATTAATTAACATTATTAAAATACCAATAACACCTACAGAAATACCTCCGATTCTATTAAATAATGTATCACTACCCTTTGTAACCCAAGATAAGCCACCACCAAATGTCAATAAGCCAACGATACCTAAAATAATACCAAAGGCTAATGCCTTGTTTTTCTTTTTTCTTTCTAGTGCTTCAATTTCTGTTATTTTTTTAACAACTAAATCAAAGCCTTTATCTAATTCTTCCTTATTATTTGTTATTTCTTCTCTTTTAATATTAATTGTTACTGTTGTAGGTAATTCTTTAGTTTCAATTACTTGATAACCAAATGCGCCAACTGCGTCAAGTAGTCTATACTTACATCCTTTTCTTACTGTTAAAGTTTTGTATTCAAAAGTTTGATATTCTTTTTCCATGTTTTTCCTCCTAGATTTTTTGAATTTCTAACTGTATAATAAAAGAAAAGAAAACCCGTTTCAATAGACTTAAATCCAAATGAAACAGAGTCAATGTTTTTGTAAACAAAGATGTAACAAAAGGAGGTATTTTGTAACATGGAAAATCAATTATCTTCAAGAGATTATATAATTGAATCTTACTTTTTATTATTGAAAAATAAAAAAAACGAGAATATCTCCATTCAAGAAATTTGTAATAAGGCTGGAGTTTCTCGTGTAACATTTTATAGAAATTTTAGTGATAAATTAGAAATAATAAATGCCTATTTTATGACAATGATTAAAAAATTTGTTAAAGATATGGGTGTTGTTAATTCTAATTATAGAGATATAGCTTACCACACATTTAGTGTCTTAAGACAAGAAAAAGACAATATAAAAGCTTTAATTGATAATAATTTAGAATATCTGTATTCTAATCTATTAAATACTTATATGACAAGAAATATAGTAAATGAATATAATGGCAGCGAAATACTTGCTCAAATCTATTCTGGTGCTTTATATAATTTATCTATATGGTGGGTTAAGCAAGATTGTAAAGAAGACATTAACACAATAATTAATACATTCTTTAAAATATGTAATTTCAATAATTAAAAGGGCTGTTGGCAAAACCAACAACCCTTATTTTTTTAACTTACAAGTTTAAGTCCACAATAGATAGCTATAATTATTAATTGAAAAGGTATTATTAAACCAGCCGCTATACTAAAGCCTTTTGAGCCTTCTAACTTACTAAAACATAAAAAAATATAGCCATGAATATAAAAACAATACTTAAAATACTTAGTATAACGAGGATTATTATATATGTTAAATAAATCTCATAATTTTCTTTATGCTTATTAGCAGTATAAATAGCTATTATTAAGGCAATTGGGGCAAGAAGTATTGTACTTGAAAGTAACACTAATACTAGTGATATTCCCATTGCTTCATCTTGAGGCTGTTTAATGTCTTTATCTTTTAACTCAACATTATGCATTCCACCTGAAGAGATTTTTTTTGTTTTGTCTTTACCTTGATATACATCAAAGATACCATCTGAGTTACTTACATAATTATAATTTATATTAATTGTTTCTCCCTTAAGTACTAAATCATCAGTCATATATGATTTAAGATTTGATGAGTAATAACATATTTTAAAATCATTAATCTTTGATTGTTTACCTCTTAGTAAATCAATTTTATATTGAAGTAATGTTTTAAAATAATCATCGTTTGTCTTTAAATATAAAGCATTTAAAATTAAAACCTGTAAATTGAGTTCTTTATAATCACTAAATTTACTGAAAATTACTTTAATTAAAGATGATACCTTTTTACAATTAATTTTAATTTGATAATCGTTTGTGATCATCTGTAATTTTTTTAAACAAGCTTCATAATTTTTTAATTGATAATGTCTTAACACTTCAGAAAAGCCATCAGCATCTGCCAAATTTAAATAAAGACTATATTCAACGTTCATAAATAGGCTATCTATTTCATTAGCTTTTTCTTTTGCCTCATTAAAAACATCAATGTTTTTTATGTTTTTATATTTAAAATCTATGAAATTTTTATTTAAGCTTAAGAATAATAAATATAATATTTCAAAATCAGCTTCGCTACTTCCGAGTACTAGACTTATTCCATCACTTACATTTTCATAATCACCTGAATCTAATCTTTTCCAATATTTGTAATATCTTCCTGCCATTAAGTTGCTAGATAGACCAATTAAACCATTGATTTTTTCTTCACTAAAATCTATGTCACCTATAACATTAGGATAATCTTTTTCTGTTATAACTTGTGGTTGTTCTTTTGTTGCTTGAAACATAATATAATCATTTGTTTCAATATTAGCTTCTTTATCTATTTCATCTGTTTTTTCGGATTCATTTGTCTTTTCAGGATTCAAATTTGTTTTATCTTTAATTTCAAATATATTTGAAAGAATTAGATAGCTTTTTAACAATACTGGATTTTTAGACATTGATTTAATATTCAATTTAGATAATCTATATAAAGAATCTTTAATCTTTTTTGAAAATAGAATATTAAATGTTTCGAAATTTGTTTTAATATATAAAGCATTTATTATCAATATTTGGAAATTTAAGCTTACGACATCATTAGT
>JAILIY010000036.1 GCA_024695025.1 Acholeplasmatales bacterium | reverse complement strand
AAATATATCCATAGCTACCACCCCTTCCCTAATAATATTTTACCATAATATAAAATACTTTTATATATCTTTTAATTTTTTGAAATAATCTTGCAAAAGACACTTCTTTATGATATATTATAAATCGTTGGTAACTAAAACCAACCAAATAATAGCTAGGGGCGTAGCATAATGGTATTGTTGCGGTCTCCAAAACCGTCCGTGGGAGTTCGATTCTCTCCGCCCCTGCCATTAATAAAAATCACAGCTAAGTTTTATGATACTTAGCTGTTTTCTTTTTTTATTAATCAAATAAAAAACAGAAAGATAAATTCAAAGAATTTTAACTTTCCATTTAATATTAATTATATTACCTCTTCATCATCATGATTAACATCATCTGAGGTGTTGCTTTCACTTGTATTTACATCATCAGTTGATTTTGGACTTTCACAATCTTCCATAACAACTGACTCTTCTTTATCAAACAACTCATTCTTATCGATTATTTCATCTTCCTACAATAATATATTTCTTTCTTTGCATAAAAGTTATTCCTCCTACACATATCATTATACCAAAAAAATATATATGGTTGATTAGGCATCCAATTAATAATATACATCATCAATTATGAAGATTACATGCATATTGCCATTATACATAATTAATAGCTGTACATTTTAGGGAACTCGTTTTTGATTTATTTAATTATACAAATTACGTCTTTCTTTATATTTTAAAAATTTTGTTATTGTCTTCGGATTTTTTCCAATTATTCCCACAATTTCTGAATATTCAGATAATTCAGGATACGATTTCAATAATAGCTTTCTATTGCTTATATCAAACGAATAATCTTCCCATTCATAATCTTTCTTATCGTCTACAATAACAAATAATTTTGATGAATGAAATACAGGAATATTGCTATCATCTTGAATTAGAAATTTTGTTTCATTTTCATAATTGAGTATTGCAAATACATCATATTCACGCTCGATTGTAATATCATACCCTACGAGTGATCCAGTTGCTTCCAAATCACACAAAATATAATTATCGTTAGAGATTTTTTCTTGTAATCTTATCGGCAAAACTAGAGGTTCTATACCTGCATTTCTATTTTTTATACACTTTACCTTCATTATTATATCACCCTTATTTAAATTTAAAATCAAAGAATATGTTTTTGGCTTTGTCCCACACATAATGTATTTCAAAAGAACCTTCTGATGTTTTATAATATTTAGCCATTTTTACACAATCACTAGTTAATCTAGGATCATTCAAATCCATTTTTACTTCTACTCCCATAGTAGGATTACTTTTTATTTCTTCCATCGCTAGAATATATAACTCCACTACCATATGATTCACCAATATCAGATGTTGAAGCTTTAACTTCAACAACGGAATCAATATTGTTTTTAAATATTTCAGTTGAATCAATAGGTTTATGATTACCTATAATTAAAGTGATAATTATACCTGTTAATACAATATTATTTATTATTGATAATATCAAAATAGTTATATAACTTTTCTTCATATAATTAAATAACTTTCCCTCCCTCCACAATTATACGACAAATTAATGTTACCATAAAACAAGAGAATCACAATAAACTAAACATGATTTATAATAAATAGATTTCTTACCCATGGTACCGGTCTAAAAGTAAGGGAATTCAGTTTTTGAATGAAAGTCTAAAAAGCCCGTAATTACGGGATTTTTTTATGTTATTATTAATTTTTTCATTCAAAAAGCCTTATTTCAGCTGGTATACTAATGGCTGTTAGAAGCCTTAATTCAAAAAACAAGTAGTTGTATAAAATGTTGCATTCAAAAAATCTTGTTTCAACCGGTTTCGCCAAGTACTTTCATTCAAAAAATCCCATTTCAGCCGTATTTCGTTCAAAAAAAGCTATTTCACAGATAGTCCCTCAATACTCCAAAACCGTCCGTGGGAGTTCGATTCTCTCCGCCCCTGCCATTAATAAAAATCAAAGCTAAGTCAAGTGACTTAGCTTTTTTATTTATTATTTACATTCCTCTAAATAATCTAGCATATTCTTAATAACCTTATCTCCAAGCCTTTTATAGGCACTATAGCTCTTACCACCACTACTTCTATTGATAGTAAATGTATTAGGAAGCTCCCATAGCTTATCATTACCTATTGTTGGAAGGGTATCTCCAAAGAAGAAATGTTTATCCTCCTTAAGCCATTTTTCAAATGGCTCTTGAATAAAACCAGGGCCTATTGAGGTATTAAATAATATCTTCCTTCCCTTCATTAGCTTAAACTCCTCTTCACCTAATAAAAATACATTCTTATTTAAGGCTAGAAACACTGCATCACTTTCACTAACACATTCCTTAAGAGATTTATATGTAATGCCAAGCTCTTTTTCAACATCACTCTTTCTAGTTCTTGAATAATATGATACATCAGCACCAAAAAACTTTAATGTTTTAGCAATCAATGTACCTGATGTACCAAGCCCTATTACAGCACATTTAAGGCTTGAGATTTCCTGAGCATAGCTATCCCATAAATGAAGATTTGAATAATCCTGTAGGAA
>JAILIY010000173.1 GCA_024695025.1 Acholeplasmatales bacterium | reverse complement strand
AATGAAAATATTAATAAAATGTTAGATACATTTATTAAATCAATAGTAGTTAAGAATTCAAAATATTCTAAATATAAGATATGTGATAATAAAAAGATTATTGAAAACCTCAATAATAAAAATACAAAAAAAGTCACTCAGAAGGATAAGCCTCAAAAAACAAAAGTAGATAATAATATAAAAAAAGAAGTAGAAGCTAATCCTATAATAGAATATAATAAATATATTTTTGGTTCATATCCACAAACATTAGTAAAAGATAATGCTATTATAGAAAAATTAAATAAACTTGCTGGAAAATTACCATCAAAGCATACTAGCAGAAGTTGGATTAACTATAATTATTATGCTAAATCAAAGATAGAAAATTATATGTGGTACAAAGACATTACATATAACAATAAAAAATACAGAGGTGTATATTTTAAAAAATATAGGCCACGTTATTGTTCATATAAATCATCAAGTACATTTTCTAAACAAAATGATAATGGATATTCAACAAATACAATTTATTGGTTTAGTTATGATCCAATTGAGTGGGATATTTTAGAACAATCACATGGAAAAGCACTAATAATTGCTAATCTAATATTAGATTCACAAGAATATTATCCATATGCCAATAATTATGAACTTTCAAGTATAAGAAAATGGTTAAATGATAATTTTTATAATACAGCATTTAATGATTTACAAAAGAATTCAATTGAGGCAACAGAAGTAGATAATAGTGCATCTTCAACAGGTGATAGTTCAAATCCATATGTATGTAATAATACAAAAGATAAGATATTCTTATTATCATGTAAGGAAGTAACTACATATTATAATAGTGATTCAAAAAGACAAGCTAAAGGAACTGACTATGCAAAGTGTCAAAACTTAAAGGTATCGTATGAATCTTCTACTTTAGGCAATAGTTATTGGTGGTTGCGTTCACCTTACCACACTTATTCTTTTGGTGCTTATAAAATTGAATGGGATGGAGGTATTGACTTTACTAATGTTTCCTACACTAGTTGTGGTATCCGTCCTGCATGTTATATAAATTATTAATTATTATTGCACAAAAAGGTAGACAAAAAAACTTTGTCTACTTTTTTCTTTTTTGAGTGAATTTTTCCTAATCTTTTGGCAAATTATAAATTATAATATAAACAAAAGAGGAGGAAAATTTCATGATTAGAGATGAATTTTATGTATTATCAAACGGTATTAACATTCCAAAGATTGCTTTCGGTACTTGGCAAGTAAAGCCAGGAGATGAAGCATACAACTCTGTACTTACTGCTTTAAAATTAGGCTATAAGCATATTGATACAGCACTTGCATATCAAAATGAAGAATCTGTTGGTAAAGCTATTAAAGATTCTAAAATCGATAGAAAAGAATTATTTATTACTACAAAATTACCTGCAGATATTAAAGGTTATAATGAAACAATTGAGGCATTCAATACTTCACTTAAGAATTTAGGTTTAGAATATTTAGACTCATATTTAATCCATGCACCATGGCCTTGGAGCAATGTTGGTTTAGATTGTAAAGCTAAAAATGTTGAAACATGGAAAGCTATGATTGATTTATATAATAAGGGTTTAATTAAATCTATTGGTGTTTCAAACTTTAGAGAAGAAGATATTAAACCACTTGTTGAGGCAACTGGTTTTTATCCTCAAGTAGATCAAATTAGATTTTTCTTAGGAAATACTCAAGAAGCTACATATGAATATTGTAAAAAACATAATATTTTAATTATGGCATACTCTCCACTTGCAACTGGTAATTTATTAAAGGATAAGATTTTAAATGAGGTTGCAGAAAAATATAATGTAACTCCTGCTAAGATATGTTTAAGATATTGTATTCAAAGAGGTACATTACCACTTCCTAAATCAACACATGAAGAAAGAATTAAGGCTAATTTAGATATTGATTTTGAAATTAAGAAAGAAGATATGGATAAATTAAATACTATCCGTAATCCTGAATTAGATAGACCATATCGTAGTTAAATATAAGATTTTTACAAGAGTTTGAAAAATAATTATTCAAACTCTTCTTTTTTTACACGCTTTCATAAAAATAGACTATTTTTTCATTCAAATAATGGTTTTATTATGTTATAATAATTGAGCGCACTAAAAAGACAAGGGGTAATTTTTTGGTATGAGATTAAGTGAATTATTATTTAAATATAACGAGAATAGCACATTAAAACTTTTTTTAGAAAATGCGATTAATTCTCCATCTTTATATGTAAAAATTGAAGAAAATGAAAATATAGATATAATTCCAACTAATTTATTTTTAAATGCTATGTCTTTATCTAAATGTAAAATAACATTAGATAAAAATTTAAATATCATTAGTGATGAATGTGGTTGTTTATATCATTATAAAAATAAAGAATGTATTCATGTTGTCGCTTTATATGCCATTGGCTTATTATTACTAGATGAAAATAAATTCAATGAAGAATATAAAATATATGATGACATGGTTAAAAAGACATTACATAATGAAATTATCAATTCTTTATCTAATATACTAAAAACTTCAAATCCTTATTTTGGCATGATACATTTAATCCCTGTTGTAGAAGTAATACAAGGTGAATATGTATTAAGTCTTAAAATAGGTTATGATAAAGATTATATTGTTAAAAACATTTATGAATTTGTTTGTGCAACTGAAAATAATACAGTCATATCATATGGACAAAAATTAGAATTCATACATTCATATGAATGTTTTGATGACGTATCAAAAGAACTTTATACTTTTGTTACAAATATCACAAACGAAAATACACAAAAATGTCAAAAGATTAGAAAATCTCAATTATTAAAATTACTTGAAATATATATAGGTAATGCAATATATTTTAGAGGCAGTGATGAACTTAAGCCTCAAATTAGACATATAGAAAATATTGATAATGTATCAATTGAATTAAGTGATACTGAATTAAAAGTTACATGTCCTTATGATGCAGAGGTATTTGTATCAGGCATTAGACGTGCTTATTTTTTAGGCGACGATAAGATTTATGCATATTCATATTCTAATAGACTAGAAAATAAAATCATTAATTTCTTATGTAAAGTTAATGGTGAATTAAAAATAGATTTAAATAGTGAAAAATTTATATCTAATTTACTTCCATTAATTAGAAATTCTATTAAGATTAGTGATAAATTTTATGATAAATATCCTGTACCTAATATTAAGATTAATTCATATTTATCTTATTCAAAAGAAATCATTTCTCTACAACCAAAAATTAGTTGTAAAGAAATTGAAAGAAATTCTCCTTATTTAAAAGAAATGCTTGATAGTTATTTTAAGATTATCGAAGGATTTAAATTTGTTAAGGGCTCATCTAAAGCTTTTATAATTAATGATATTGAGGCTCAATATGAATTATTAACTAGTGATTTATCATCTATTAAAGCCTTTGGTGAAATCTATTTTGATGAATCAATGAAGAGAGTAAAAGCTAAAAAGAACAAAAGAACTAGTGTAAGTGTATCTTATAATGTTGGCTTATTAGATTTCACATTCGAAAATGAGAATTTAACACCAGAAGATATTAAAGCTATGCTTGAGGCTTATAAAGATAAGAAGAGATTTATAAGACTTAAAGATGATACTATTTTAGAAATTAATGAAGATGAAACTAAAGAAATAATGGATTTCTTGGAAGATTTCAATATTTCTATTAAGGATTTAAATAAACCTGTCACAAAGCCTTTAAATTATTTACTTAAACTTGTAAATGGTGTTGATAAGAACTTATCACTTGATGATACTGTAATAAATATGATCAAGACTATTCAAAATTATGATAAGTCTAAATATGAAGTTCCAACTATCTTTAATAATTTACTTAGAAATTATCAACTGTCAGGCTTTAAGTGGCTTAAGACACTTGCCTCATTCGGCTTTGGTGGTATTTTAGCTGATGATATGGGTTTGGGTAAGACACTTGAAATAATATCATTTATAGAATCTGATGAAGTAGAAAGACCATCACTTATCGTCTGTCCTATGTCACTTGTATATAACTGGGAAAACGAATGTAGTAAATGGGGTTTTTCTAGTCCTGTTAAATTAATATTAGGAACAATTGAGGAAAGAACTGATTTAATTAATTCAATCAGTGAAAATAAAAAAGAATTATATATTACATCATATGATTCTTTAAGACGTGATGTTTCATTATATAAATCAGCATTTAGATTTATTATCGCTGATGAGGCCCAATTTATTAAGAATCAATATGCTCAAAAAAGTGAAGCAATTAAATCACTTAACGCAGATATTAGATTTGCTTTAACTGGTACACCTATTGAAAATGGTCTACAAGATTTATGGAGTATATTTGACTTTTTAATGCCAGGATATCTTGCAAGCTACAATCATTTTAAGGCTCGTTATGAATCACTTATTGTAAATGATGACACATTTGCATTAGAAAATCTAAAGAAGAGAGTTAATCCATTCATTTTAAGAAGAACTAAAAAGGATGTATTAAGTGATCTACCTGATAAGATTGAAGAATATTATTATTACAAGATGGATAAAAAACAAAAAGAAGTATATGTAAGTTATGTTGAGGAATTGAAAAATGACCTTAAAAATAATGGTAATAATATCCTTGCCTTACTTACAAGATTGCGTCAAATTTGTATTACTCCAGAATTAATAACACAAGAACATTACGACAATACTAAGATAAATATGGCACTTGATATTGTTAAATCAAGTATTGAATCAGGTCATAGAATATTATTATTCTCACAATTTTCACAAAGCTTCTCTATTTTATCTAAAGAATTAGATGATTTAGGAATTAGACATTTCATCTTAGATGGTACAACTAAAGCAAAAACTAGAATTGAAATGGTTGATGAATTCAATGCCAACCCTGAAATTAAGGTATTCTTAATTTCGCTTAAGGCTGGTGGTACAGGCTTAAATTTAGTTGGTGCAGATATGGTAATTCATTTAGATCCATGGTGGAATCAATCTGCTGAGCTTCAAGCTTCAGACAGAGCATATAGAATTGGCCAAACTAAGAATGTTTATGTATTGAGATTAATATGTAAAGATACAATAGAAGAAAAGGTTATTGAACTTCAAAAGATAAAAAGTGATTTAGCTGAAAGTATTGTAAGTTCTGATGTTGGTAAATTATCTAAACAAGACATATTAAATTTATTAGATTAATGTAGCGAATGCTACATTTTTCTTTTTATTATATTCGGACGTAAGGACGAATATTAAAACCTCACGCTATGCGTGTGAGACTCGAAGTAGCTTCGTGCGTTGTTAAATATAAAAAGCCTCCATGATATAATTAAATAGGCTGACAACCAATTTAAAATATCAAGGAGGTAATCAAATGGCAACGAAACCAAATGACGATAATAGTTTATCACATACAAGATGGAATTGTAAGTATCACATTGTATTTATACCAAAATATAGAA
>JAILIY010000170.1 GCA_024695025.1 Acholeplasmatales bacterium | reverse complement strand
TTTTTAAAAATTGTACCAAAAGGTGCTTACAAATGAATTAAAACACGACATAATATAAGCATAGAAAGTAACTAAAGGTTCTTTCAATACTGGAAAGGTCGTGTTTTTATTATGATTTATGGATATTGCAGAGTTTCAACAAGTCATCAGAAGATTACTAGACAAGTTACTAACATTTTAAATAAGTATCCTACTGCAAATTTAGTGCGAGAGTTCTATACAGGAACGACTCAGGAAAGACCATTATGGAATCAATTGATTAAAAGATTAGATTCAGGCGATACTTTAGTGTTTGATTCAGTTAGCAGAATGTCAAGAAATGCATTTGAGGGTTTTAATGATTATAAAATGTTATATGAACGAGGTATTAAATTAATATTTTTAAATGAACCATTAATTAATTCTGAAGTATTAGACTCAAGTAGAAGTCGTATTGTTCAAGTATCTGTTAAAACTGGAAATAAAGCAGTTGATAATTATTTCAAAGGGAATATTGATTTGATTAATAATTTATTACTAGCCTTAGCTGAAGAACAAATTAAAACAGCGTTTATTCAATCTGAAAAGGAAGTAAGTGATCTTCATACTAGAATTAGTGAAGGAATCAGAGAATCAAAAAAGAATGGAACTAAGATTGGATTAGCTAAAGGAACGAAACTTGTTACTAAAAAAGAATTAGAATGTAAGGATATCATAAAGAAACATTCTAAAGATTTTGGTGGATCACTTGATGATTCAGATGTTATGAAGCTTTGTGGCTGTTCTAGAAATAGCTATTATAAATATAAAAGAGGAATAAAGGAACTTGAATTTTGAGTTCCTTTTGTTGTCTTATAAGACACAGTATGATATAATTATAACATCGAGTTATTAGAGAGGATTATTAATATGGATTTAAAAACCATTGGTGAAAGAATTAAGGAATTAAGACTTAAGAATAGTATGTCTCAAGAAGCTTTTGCTGAAAAAATAGGGTTAGATAGATCTTATATATGCAGAATTGAATCTGGACAAAAAAATCTTACGTTAGAAACTTTAATAAAAATATGTGAAGGATTAAATGTATCATTAAAAGAACTTTTTGACTTTGAAAGTGTTGATAAAGTTCTTGCAGATAATGATATTAGGTAGTAGATAATGGAAAAACATAGTGTTATAGATTTATTTTGTGGTTGCGGAGGATTAAGCTTAGGACTTGATTATGCAGGATTTAAGGTTGCATTTGCAAGTGATATTGATGCTAATTGTGCAAACACATATAAAAAGAATTTTAATATAGATGATAGTAAAATGTACATTGGTGACATTAGAGATTTGAATAAAAATGATGGTGATTTAATTCAAAGCTTTAAAGGAATTGATTTAGTGTGTGGTGGTCCTCCTTGTCAAGGATTTTCTATGGCCAATAGACAAAGAGTCATTGATGATCCTAGAAATTTTCTGTACAAAGAATATTTGATTTTTTTGAAAACAGTTAATCCTAAATTTTTTATTATAGAAAATGTTAAAGGAATGTTAAATAAGATTGAAGAGATAATGGAAGATATATCATTATATTTAAATAATGAGTACAATGTTTCATATTCTTTATTTAATGTAAAAGATTTTGGAGTTCCGCAAAGTAGAGAAAGACTTATAATCATTGGAAATAGAATAGGTGTGGATTCAGCTAAAATTATTAATTCTATAAAAAACAGAACTAAGAGTATTAAAAAGCACACATTATTTGATGCTATTTCAGATTTGCCAGAACTTAAACCTAATAGAGTTAAAAATAATAGCAAATTAGAAAATGATGAGATTGGATATTTTATGAAGCCATATAAGTATTCTAGTAATGAATTTTTATCATTTTTAAATGGTGATAAAAAAACTGATTATTTATATAATCATAAAAATAGATATAACAACGATAGAGATATAGAAATCTATACTAGGCTGCCGCAAGGAGCTAATTCACTTCATGAATCAATAGCTGACATAATGCCTTATAAATCTAGAAATGATATTTTTAAAGATAAATATTTTAAATTGGAATATTCTAATGTATGCAAAACTATAACATCTCACATGATGTATGATTGTAATATGTACATTCATCCAACGCAATCACGTGGACTTTCACCTAGAGAAGCAGCTAGAATTCAAACATTCCCTGATTGGTTTATTTTCTATGGCCCACAAAACAAATGGTATAAGCAAATTGGAAATGCTGTTCCTGCTAAATTTGCTCAAATCATTGGAGAGGAGATAATTAAATATCTATGAATCATTTAGAACTTTTCTCTGGTGTTGGAGGATTTAGACAGGCATTAGAATTATTAGAAAAAGATTTTGGATTTAAGCAAAAAACTATTGCCTTTTCTGAAATTGATAAATATGCCACTAACACATATAAAGCTGCTTTTGGAAATGATGATAAAGAATTAGGCGATATTATTAAATTTAATAATGATATTGAAAATATTAAGAAATTAGAAAAATTCGATCTTTTAACTGGAGGTTTTCCATGTCAGCCATTTAGTATGATGGGAATGCAAAATGGATTTGATGATGAAAGAGGTGGATTATTCTTTGAAATTTTAAAAATTTTAAAAATTAAGAAACCTAAGTATGTATTATTGGAAAATGTTAGAAATCTAATTTCCCACAATAAAGGGAAGACTATAGAAGTTATAGTAAAAGAATTAAAAGAAACTGGATATCATGTTTATTATGATATCTTTAATACAGCCTCTTTTGGATTGGCTCAAACTAGAAATAGGGTTTATATTTTTGCGACAACAGAAAAACTAAAGAATTTTAAATTTGAATCTAATGAAATAGAAAAGGTGTTTTTAAATGAGATAATGAATAAGACATCTATTATGATTCAAAATAGTACTCATGAGATTCTTGAGAAAGAAGTAGATGAAAAATATTACTTAAGCGAAAAAATAAAACCAACGATTCTAGCTAATGGAACAAAGAATTATAAAGTTAATTCTGAAATTAATCAATTAATAGCTAGACCTTTAACAGCAACGATGGTAAAACTTCATAGAGCTTGCCAAGATAATTATTTTAGTGATGGATATATAAATAGTAATAATCCCGAAGAATATATAAAAATCAATTTTTCAAAGGAAGAATTGGCAAAGCAAAGAATTAGAAAAATAACTCCTAGAGAAGCGTTTAAACTTCAAGGATTTAATGATTTATATTTCGATAAAATTAAGGATTCTGGTACAAGTCAAGCTCAATTATATAAGCAAGCTGGAAATGCAGTAAGTGTTAATACTGTTTATTGTATTTTGTATTATATTTTTATTCATTGCAAAGTAGGTGAATTATATGCAAGTTATGAAAATAGAAAATGAAGATAAAAAATTTTATAGCATTAACAAAGAGCAACTGATTGGATACAAGGAATTAACAGGCGCAGATTTGGGTAGAAATTCTACCTCTCATCAAACTCATATTGGATTGTTTGATGATGTATTAACATTTTTACCTAATCAGATAGAAATTGAAGATGCATTTTTGATTTTTGATGGAAATTATCAAGTGCTTCCTGTTTTTTTTGATAGAATTCAAAATCCAGATGGAACTTTTAGAAGTCCTAAAATTAGAACTGGTTCGGGTAGGGGTGACAGTGTTGTCTCAGTCATAAAGAAAACAGCTGCTAGTATGGACATTAATTTGAAATGGTATTTATTCTGGTTTGGATTAGATAGTGAAAGACCCGTATTCTTTATTTTTAATAATGCATCATCAACTTATAATGATATTATCAATTTAGGATTGGAATTACCTAATGGTGTTAAAAATAGATTAAATTCTAGCAGTCCTATCTTTAATTCTTTAATTAATTACATAGTTAAGGTTGTTAATGATAGTGCCGAAGATTTCATAGAAGAACTAGAAGTTTTAGTTCAAGTTGATCCTGTTAGTGTTCCAAAACGATACCGTCGTTATGACATTGAACAAGCTATGGTTGCTATTAATCAAATAGGTAAAAATGGTGAAAAGATAATTAATAATTATTTATATCATTTATTAGAACTAGGTGAGATAAAATCTTATAAATGGGAAAATGAAGAAAAAGAAGGCGGATTACCATATGATTTTTACTTTGTTGATTTGAACGACAAGGTGATTTATCTTGATGTAAAAACAACAAATCATAAATTTAATCAGAAAATGATTTTTAGTAGCCAAGAAGCCGAATTTATAAGTGGTTCGAGAAATAATTATTGCATCTATAGAGTATATAAAGAAAAAGATGGTAATTATAGTCTGAAAATATGCGAAAATGCTAGACATTTATTCAAGAAAATTCATGGTAAGACTGTTTTCTATAGAGATAGTTTAGATACCTTAGCCTGTGTAGAAGGAATAAAACTATCTGTGTCTCCGCTACAAAATGAATTGATTTTTGATACTGCAATCAGTCTAGAAAATGTTGTAAAACAAGGTTAGATTATTGCATTAATAGATTTTTTTCTGTTATAATAAATATATTAGATACGATTGATAATGAGGTGATAGTATGGGTGATTGTACTCCTGAAACTTGGTCATTAAAACAAATAAAAGATTCATTAGAGAAAGAGTGGAATGGAAAGAAAAAAATAGTAATTCCTATGTTTCAAAGAGGAAAAAGATGGGATAAAAACAGAAAAGAAACGTTCATTGATTCCTTAAGAAAAAAATATCCAATTGGGACACTACTATTTTATAAGACGGTTGAAGGAACTCAAGAAATTTATACTCTAATTGATGGTCTACAACGAGGAACAGCAATAAAAGATTATTTATCATCTCCATCTAAATTTTTTAATTTAAGCGATTTAAGAGAAGAGTCGCTAAATCAAGTATATGATTTGATTATTGTTAATGGAAGTCGAGAAAGTCAAATTGAAAAGATAAATCAAATAATAATGGATTATATTCATAGTTTAAAAACATATGAAGATTTAGAATTGTTAGAGTTATTCAATAATCTAACATCTGAGTTTCCATTATTAGGAACTAAATCAAAACAGTTTTGCGATGCACTTAAAGATGATTTTAAGAGTTTAAAAGAAAACTACAATTCCTTAAGTAATATGCAAATTCCTGCTATTGTTTATACAGGTGATGAAAATACTTTGCCTGAAATATTTGAAAGAATCAATTCTAAAGGTGTTGCCTTAGATGAATACGAAATCTATGCAGCATCTTGGCCGAGAAAAGAGTTTTCTATTTCTAATGAAGGAATAGTAGGATATGTTTTAAAAAAATATGATACTTTGAATGATAGTGAATATGCAATAAAAGGGTATGATAGAGAAGCAAAAAGAATTAGCAAAAGTGTCAATGCGTTTGAATATGTTTTTGGATTATCAAAGTATATTCAGAATCAATATAGTTCATTTAATTTCTATAGAAATAAAAAAGATGATGAAACTAACCCAGTTGCATTCCAGTTATTAAATGCATGTTTTAATTCATCACATGGTCAAATAAAGGATGTTCATAAAATAATAACAAGATTTATTGATAATATTGACGTTTTAGAATCAGCGTTATTTAGTTCTATTGAATTTGTTAATAAATGCATCGAACCTATCTTGAAATTTAAAGGTAATAATAGAAAAGATGAAGGTAAAATTTTCCATTCTCAATATCAAATTATGTCACTTGTTTCTTTTGTATTTAGGAAGAAATATGATATTGAGGATTCAAGATTAAAGGTATTGGATACATGGAGAGATTCTAAACAAAAACTTATGTCTAATATTTGGAAATACTATGTTTATGATATATTGACCAGATATTGGAGTGAGGGTGGTACTGGTAAGATTCACTCTGCAAATAATGATAATAGATATTTTGAGGAGATTACTCAGGGACAATTTAGTACTGCATATGATGGATATACTGAGGGTATGTACAATATTCATGAGAAAAAACAGGTATCAAATCCATCAGATATTGATTACGTTTTATTAAATGCAATTTATGTAAATTCATTTACTGCAATGGACCAGCTATCAATTGATAAATTCGATGTTGAACACATAGCTACTAAGGATCAAATGAAAAAATTAAATGCTGTTGTTGATGGTTGGGGATTACCGATTTCACATTTTGCTAATTTATGTTATTTACCTGAATATGAAAATCGTTCAAAAGGATCAAATAATTTTTATCAAGATTTAAATTATTTGAATAATTCAAATTTAACGTTAGAAGAAATTGAAAATAAATATAGTTTTACCACAAAAGATGATTTAGAATTTATGAATCTTCCTTATGATTCTGGTGATTTTGATGCATTGCAAAATTATTATATAGATTTTTTAAGAAAAAGAAATTTAATATTAAAGAAAAAATTATTACAATCAATTGGATTTTCTGATGACGAGCAATTAAATGAAAATGATAATAATGTTTCATATGAAATGTTTGATGATAAGTATTTTAGAATTACAAAAATTGGAAAAATGGTTTCTGAAACTATTAAGTATTTCTTTGAAAATAATCTTCTTTCTGATAGTGATATTTTCAATCTAAAAGATAGAGAGTTTTCATCTAAAACTGGATGTCATATGTCAATATTAATATGTGATAAAAATATGATTAAAGATGTCAATGGTAGATTAAGATATTATGTCGATCCAATTCAAAAAGATGGAATAGATTATTATATTTGCAAAGAATGGTATGAAGAAAGCAGAACTAAATTTGTTAATTGGGCAAAGAGTATTTTAGCTAAAAATAATTAATTCTAATATTCTTGGGGTGCTAAATGAAAGACGATATATTATTAATGGAATACCATAATAAATTTGGTGAATTGCCACCTTTAGAAATGTGTTTATCTTATAACCATCCTATGTATCAGAAGTTAATGAAGCAAGCACTAAAAACTGGTGAACCTATAACTGCTGAACAGATAGATGAATATATTGAAAAACATAATATAAAATATGATATGGATTTAGATCACTAGAAATAGTGGTCTTTTAATTTATGTAACCAATCTATAACTACAACTATATTAATATCAAGAAAACAGAAATATATTATGATTTATCAGGTTCGGATCCTATTCAATATGTTTATGCATGATTTTAAAATTGCCATTTAAGACCTTTAATTTAATGTTTAGATATTTATATATATAAATGATAAAAATGCGATATGGACCGTTTTAGCTATTAATAAATGAGAATTAAGATTACTGTCATTGTAATCTATTTTTCATACTTACAAATCAATTAAACCGCGACATAATATTATCAGGAGGACTGATGATATGGATGATTTTTATACTAAAGAAAAATGCGATAGATGTGGAGGTTCATTAGCTAGTGGAAGAATTATGAGTATGTTTAATGAAGAATGTATCTGCATGAAGTGTAAAGAAGAAGAGAGGAAAAGACCTGATTATGAAGAGGCAGTTAAGAGGGATATTGAAGAACATAAGAAAAAGAATTCTTTCAAGTGCTGTATCTGTGGTAAGGAAGTCAGTGGTTATGGAAACAATCCTATGCCTGTAATTGCATTAGGTAAATGTTGCGATGAATGTAATCAAAAGGTTGTAATACCTGCCAGATTTACAGTTACTAAAATTTTAGATGATTTTTGCAAGGAACTTGATTAAATTCAAGTTCTTTTTTAATATTTTTTAGCATTTCTTAATATTTTTTAATGTTATTTATATATTATTTAATGCTTTAAAGATTGATATTTGAGCTTGTTTTATTAGCTAAATTATATGAAGCCGATATAAAAAGGTCAGAATAGGCTTTAATATAAATTTTGGAGAAACAAGTTATGAGAAAAGAAATTATGCCTGAGGCTAATAGTAGAATTTATTTCGAATTAGTGGATTCTTTGGATATGGATCAGTTCAAAGAATTTGCTTTGAAGGTAGAAAGGTACTATTTAGAATCAGGCTATTTTTTTAATTTAGTTGATTATCAAAAGATCGATGAATACTAAGTTATTTATTTGATGAAAATAAGATTATTGGCTCTAGTGATTTTAGAACTAAGAATAGGAAAATAGAAGCCTTTTGAAAAGATAATTTATCAAAGGCAATTTGGAACTTAAGTTTTAAAAAAAATAAAAAACTTTTAATCGAATTATTAAAAAGTACGTAATAAAATATCGTATATTATAATGAACCATTTGAGAAAAAATTTGAGAAAGTTGGTGATTATGTATATGGTAAATTTAGAAAAAATTTTTAAAAATAATTATTTAATTATTAGTAAGCCTTTGTTAAAAGAATTAGGAATAAATGCATGCTTAATGCTAAGCGAATTATATAGCGAATATAAATATTATAATGAAAAGAAATTAGTAAATGATTTTGGTTATTTTTATAGTACTAGCGAAAATGTTAAAAATAATATTGGTTTAAGTAACCATAAGCAATCTGAAGCTATTAAAATATTAGTAGAATATAAAATAATCAAAGAACATGTTTATGGTATGCCTGCCAAGCGTTACTTTGCTTTCGAACCTAATGCTTTAAAACGATTGGAAGAAATAATAAAAAATCAAACGATGTATGATAATAAAAATATAATTAATGATAAATTGTTATATCCTGATACATTTTAAATGATTAACTAGCTTTTTAAAAATTAATAGTATTTATATAATTTTTTTAAAAAGTAATTATTAAAAATTAAAAAGCTAGTTTTTAAATTATTTAAAAGAAATAAAT
>JAILIY010000095.1 GCA_024695025.1 Acholeplasmatales bacterium | reverse complement strand
TATCGTTGTAGGAAGAAGTATTACAAAGGCAGAAAACCCAGTTGAAGCCTATAAGAGATGCGTAAAGGAGTTTTGTTAAGATGGAAGAAAAAGAATTAGCAGTAGAGGTTGCTAAAAACCTACTTAAAATTAAGGCAGTATTTTTAAAACCAAATGATCCATTTACTTGGGCATCAGGTATTAAATCACCAATTTATTGTGATAATAGATTAACATTATCTTACCCTGAAGTAAGACGTGTTGTAGAAAATGGTTTAGCTGAAACAATTAAAAAATATTATCCTCATGTTGATGTAATCGAAGGTACATCAACTGCAGGTATCGCACACGCAGCTATGGTTGCTGAAATCTTAGATTTGCCTATGGGTTATGTAAGAGGTGGCGCAAAAGACCATGGTAGAGGAAACCAAATTGAAGGTATCGTACCTGCTGGTAAGAACGTAGTAGTAGTTGAAGATTTAATTTCAACTGCGGGTTCTTCACTTGAGGTTGTTGAAGTATTAAGAGAAGCTGGCGCTAATGTATTAGGTATCGTATCAATCTTCACATATGGATTAAAGAAGGGTATTGAAAGATTAGAAGCTGCACATTGCGAAAATCATTCAATTTCAAATTTTGAAACATTAGTTAAGGTTGCTGCAGAAGAAAAATACATAAGTGATAAAGATATCGCTAAGGTATTAAAATTCCAAAAAAATCCTTCAGACCCATCTTGGATGGAATAATATTAATAAGGCTATAAATATTTGATATTTATAGCTTTTTTATATAAAATGATTATTTTTATACACAAGATGGTAAATTATATTATAAAAACTTAAACGAATTAGTAGAAAAATTTGTATACTAGTTATAAAGACTGTTAAAGGACTTAAGTCATTTAACAGCCTTTTTTAATAATAAAAGATTAGTTTATTGAAAAAAATATGTAAATAAAGTATAATAAATTGGGTTAATATGGTGATTAATTATGTTTGATTTAGAATCAATTGAAAGTCCACAATTTGTTAAGAAACTTAAAATTAAAGAATTAAAAATCTTAGCCCAAGAAATAAGAGATTTCTTAATTAATAGTGTTTCTGAAACAGGAGGCCATTTATCATCAAATCTTGGTGTTGTTGAAATTACACTTGCTATGTATTATGTATTTGACCCAGATAAGGATAAATTCTTATTTGATGTAGGTCATCAATCTTATGTTCATAAGATTTTAACAGGTAGAGCTGGTGAATTTAAGACACTAAGACAATTCAATGGTTTGAGTGGATATATTAATAAAAGTGAATCAAAATATGACGTTTGGGAATCTGGACATTCTTCAACAACCATTTCTGCAATGGCTGGTATTTTGCCTTGTCTTGATAAAGAATCTTTTTGTGTTACTGTAATTGGAGATTCATCAATCTCTAATGGTGTATCAATGGAAGGATTGAATTATATAGGCGATTCTAAAGACAAACGTGCCATCATTATTCTTAATGACAATAAGATGGGTATATCAAAGTCTGTTGGTGCCTTATCTGAAATGTTTGCGAGAATGAGAGGTAATAAATTTACAAGAGGCTTCAAAAGTTTAATTACTAAGATTTCACCAGGACCTGTTGCCAGAGTGTTCCATAGATTTAAAAGAAGTATTAAAGGTCTATTCCAAAATGATAATATTTTTGAGGATATGGGCTTTGATTATTATGGACCATATGATGGTAATAATTTAAAACAATTGATTAGATTATTCAAAAGAGTAAAGAAAAATCCAGATCAGCCTATAGTATTACATTTACATACTGTAAAAGGCTTAGGTTATGAATTTGCAGAACATGATGGTGAAGGTAATTTCCATGGTGTTCCACCATTTGATGTTAAAACAGGTAAGCCTAAGGTTACATGTACTGATAAGATTTCTTATTCTCAATTAGTATCTGATTATTTAGTTAAAAAGAGAGAAACAACAGAATTTAAAGTTATAACTCCAGCGATGAAAAGTGGTGCTAAACTTTCTCAATTCGAAAAGAAATATAAAAATGATTTTGTCGATGTTGGTATCGCAGAAGAACACGCAACTGTAATGGGTGCCGGTTCAACATTAATGGGTAAAAAGGCAGTACTTTTAATGTATTCAACATTCGCTCAAAGAGCTTTTGATTATTTTTTAAATGATGTCACAAGACAAGGTTTAGGTTTAATTATTGGTCTTGATAGAGCTGGTATTGTCGGTGAAGATGGTTCAACACACCAAGGATTATATGATGTATCTATGTTTATGATGATGCCTAATGTAATCGTGACATCACCAAGAAATATGCAGGAGACTATTGGCCTATTTAATTACGCTTTTTCTATAAATAAGCCAATCGTTATAAGATACCCAAGAAAAAGTGAATTAAAACAAGAATTTGATTATGATTTTGTAACAAATTTAGATTGGGAATTAATTCACGAAGGTAATAAATTAAATATTTTAGGTTATGGAACTGATATTGAATCAATCAAAAATATTTGCCAAAAGAATAATATAGATGCTAATGTAATTGATTGTAAATCAATAAAGCCAATTGATAATAAAATGTTAGATAAGATATTTGAAAACAAATCAGATATTTTAGTTGTAGAACAAGTTATATCAAGTGGTACATTATATGACAAGGTATTGGAATATAAAGAAGAACATAATTATAATTCAAAAATTATTAAACATTCATTTGATTGTGATACAATTGTTAAGCATGGTTCACTTCAAGATGTTTATGAAAATTATGGTTTTTCAGAATCTAAATTACTTGAAAAAATCAAGGAGGTGCTAAAGTGATACGTAAAGCTACCTTAGAAGATTTAGATCAAGTAATGGAGTGTATTGAAGATTCTAGAGAATATTTAAAAAAACAAAATATAGTTCAATGGAATGCCAAAGATGGCTATCCTAATAGAAATACGATTTATGATGATATCATAAATGGTGATTGTTACGTCAATATTAAAGATGGTGTAATTGCTGGTACTTGTGCATATGCTCAATATGAACCAGAATACGAAAATATTTATGGTAATTGGTTAACTGAAGAAGATAGTTACATAACTATTCATAGATTATCTACAAGATTAGGTTATCGCGGTATAGGTGTAGCTAAAGAATTGATGAGATATGGTGAAACATATGCCAAAAATATAGGAAAAAAATCAATTAAGATTGACACACATCCTTTAAATATGACAGTCCAACATATCGCTTTAGAATTAGGATATACATTATGTGGATATGTATTTTACAGCAGAATTAAAGTAGAATCAAAAAGACTAATATTTGAAAAAATTGTTAAATGATACTTTTTTAGTATCATTTTTTTTATAACAAAAATCACCCTTTTGGGTGATGAATTAAAAAAATAAAATGATAGAATAAAATCGGAGGTCTGGCATATGGGAAAAATAAAAAAGATTTTTTTTACATCATTAATGGTCTTATTGTTAGTATTCTTTGTATCTTGTGATAGTTCAAAGAATACTTGGTAGAGTTTATTCATTTGATGAAAGTAATACATTAGTTACACCAAGTGTTAATTATGTTTATGGTGTTAGACCTGCAATTTGGTTAAGTTAATAAAAAAATATCGTTATGATTTTATCATAGCGACTTTTTCTCTTTTTATAATTTTTTAATATAATCTATTATCTCATCAACTAAATAAGGAGGAGTAGAAGCTCCACTTGAAATTGATATAGATTTAACATTTTTAAGTAGTGATTTATCTAAACTCTTTAAATCTTCACATAATATTGTATTAATATGTGCATGTTCATTTGATACTTTAACTAATTTTTTAGTATTAGATGATTTAGTATCACCTACAACTATACATAAATCTACCTTTTTTTGATTAGCCATAGCTTCTTGTCTAATGGTTGTTGCATTACATATTTTATCATCTATCAATATAGAAGGATATTTATTCTTTAATTCATTAAATATATCTTTTATATCATAAATAGATAATGTGGTTTGATTAGTTACGTATATTGAAGAAGAAGTAATATTTAAATTATTGATATCTGAAACTGATGTGACAAAATGAATTTTGTCTGATATTCCTAATACACCTTCACATTCAGGATGATTTTTAGTTCCTATATAAATACATTCATAACCTAAATTTAAATATTTATCCATCTTATTATGTACTAATTTAACCATAGGACATGTGGCATCTATTATATTTACCCCTTTTTCCATAGCTTTTTTATAAACTTGTGGTGAAACACCATGAGCTGAAAATATAACAGTTCCTTCATCAATCATATCTAATAATTCAAGGCGTGATTTTCCTTTTTCATCAATTGTAATAATGCCTTTTTCTTCAAAATCTTTTATTACATGACTATTATGGATAATACTGCCTAAGAAGTAGATAGGTTTTTTGATGTCATTGTTTTGTAATATTTTATTGGCGATATTGATGGCGTTAATTACGCCATGACAATATCCTTGTGGTTCTATTTTATTTATTTTCATCCTTTATAGCACCAAACCTTCTGTCTCTACCTTGATAATCGGCAATTGCCTTTATTAATTCATCTTTATTGAAGTCTGGCCATAATACATCTGTAAAATATAATTCTGAATATGCTAATTGCCATAACAAGAAATTAGATATTCTATATTCGCCTGATGTTCTAATTAATAAATCAAGAGGAGGTAAGTCCTTAGTCATTAAATAATTGTTCATTAATTCTGGTTTTATATCGTCTAAAGTGATTTTATCGTCTTTATAATCTTTACAGATGTTTTTTATTGCCGTAGTAAGTTCATCATAAGAACCATAATCTACACATAAGTTTACACTGATTCCTGTATGATCTTTAGTAGCTTCTTCAATTTCATTAAATAAATCAAGAAGAGGCTTAGGTAATCTATCTTTTCTTCCGATTAGATGTAAGCTTCCGCTTGAATTAATTACATCTTTTTTATATCTTTTAACATATCTAAGTGGTGCACTCATCAAATAATTAACTTCCTCAGCAGGTCTATTCCAGTTTTCTGTTGAGAAGCAGTAGAATGTTATAGCTTTGACACCTAATTCATTTGCCGCTCTTGCAACGTCACGAATAGTAAATCCACCTTTTCTATGTCCATATGTTCTTGGCATACCTCTCTTTTTTGCCCACCTACCATTACCGTCACAGATGATAGCGATGTGCTTAGGTATTCTATTTTTATCTAAATTAATCATTATATATCCTCCAAGTCTACAAAATTATTATACAATAATAAATAGTAATTATAAATGATAAATTGTAATTAATATATAACAAAAATGTTATATTTTATGGTATACTTATTAACAGTTTAGGAAGGTATTTTATTATGTATTCTAAAGAAGAATTAATTGAATTTTTTAAAGATGATATTTTCGCAACTAAGTTGTTAGGTGCCAAAATACTAGATGTGAAAGATGGATATGCAAAATGTGTATTTAATCCAAATGAAAATCACAAAAATGCCAAAGGTGTGACAATGGGCGGTGCCATTTTTACACTGGCAGATTTTACATTCGCTGTAGCTACAAATCAAAATGAAGAATATTATACAGTATCTACAACATCAAATATTAGTTTTTTAAATCCAGGCTTTGGTAAAACATTATATGCTGAGGCAACTAAAATTAGGGATGGAAAGACTATTTGTTTTTATGATGTAATAGTTTATGATGAAAATGATAAGCTAATTGCTAAAGGAAATATGTGTGGAACACATATAAAAAAATAAAAAAAAGAAACAATCTTAATGAAAAAGACTGAAAATGGAATTTTAATAATTAATTATTAAATAAATGTGATATAATAAATAAGATGTTTAAAATTTAAATAAGGGGGTTAATATAATCTTCTAGATTATATATATTTTATGAAGAAATTATTAATTGGTAATGCTGCAGTAGCTAGGGGTGCTTATGAAGCAGGCTGTAGCGTCGTATCATCTTACCCTGGTACTCCATCAACAGAAATTACTGAATCAATGGTAGAATATAAAGAAGTAAATGTTGAATGGGCTCCAAATGAAAAAGTAGCTGCTGAGGTTTCAATCGGTGCATCTATGGCTGGTGCAAGAGCTATGTCTTGTATGAAGCATGTAGGTTTAAATGTAATGGCTGACCCACTTTTCACTGTATCATATATTGGTGTTAATGGTGGCTTAGTATTCTGTGTTGCTGATGACCCAGGTATGCACTCAAGTCAAAATGAACAAGATTCTCGTCATTACGCTAAGGCAAGTAAGGTTTTAATGGTAGAACCTTCTGATTCAAGCGAATGTAAAGAATATACAAAGATAGCTTTCGAATTATCTGAAAAATTCGATACACCTGTTATTTTAAGATTATCAACTAGAGTATCACATTCTCAAAGCTTAGTTGAAATTGAAGATAAGATTGATTATAAATTAAAAGACTACAACAAGGATATCGCAAAAAATGTTATGATGCCTGGTAATGCAATTAAAAAGCATGTAGTAGTTGAAAAAAGACAATTAGATGAAGTAGCATTTGCAAATGAAACTTCATTAAATACTATAGAAAATAATGGTAAGAAGATCGGTGTTATCACTGCAGGTATTTCATATCAATATTCAAAAGAAGCATTAGGTAATAATGTAGATTTTTTGAAATTAGGTATGGTATATCCTCTTCCTACTACAAAGATTGTAGATTTCTGCAAAAAACATGATAAGGTATATATTATTGAAGAATTAGACCCATTCATCGAAGAACATGTTAGAACTTTAGGTATTACTAACATTGTTGGTAAGGATGCATTCACATTATTAGGTGAATATACTCCTAAGATGATTAAGAAGGTTGTATTAAATCAAGAAGGACCTGAATTTGAAGAAATAGGTGAAGTAATTCCTATGCGTCCACCAGTAATGTGTCCTGGTTGTCCACACAGAGGTACTTTCTATGTACTTAAGAAATTAGGTTTAACTGTATCAGGTGATATCGGTTGTTACACATTAGGTGCAGTTGCTCCACTTCAATCTGTTGACTCAACTATTTGTATGGGTGCTTCAGTATCTGCAGGCTTTGGTATGGCTAAGGCTCGTGGTAAGGAATTTAACAAGAAGCTTGTTTCTGTAATCGGTGATTCAACATTCATCCATTCAGGTATCACAGGCTTAATTGATATAGTATATAACAAGGGCGCAAACACTGTTATTATATTAGATAACTCAATAACTGGTATGACAGGACATCAACAAAACCCAACTACTGGTAAGACAATTAGAATGGAAGAAACATCTCAAGTAAATTTAATTAAGCTTGCTGAATCAGTTGGTGTAAAGAGAATTGTTGTTGCTGATCCATTCGATGTAAAGAATTTTGAAAAGGTAGTCAACGCTGAAGTTTCTGCTGATGAAGTATCAGTAATTATTGCTCAAAGACCATGTGCTTTACTTAAGGGTGTTAAATACATTGGTAAGTGCGAAGTTTCTGATAAGTGTAAGAAGTGTAAACAATGTATGAAGCTAGGTTGTCCAGCAATTTCTTTAGTTGATGGAAATGTAGTAATTGATAAGAATCAATGTAACGGATGTGGCTTATGTATGAACGTATGTCCATTCGATGCAATAGTTAAGGTTGGTGAGTAATATGAATATAATGATAGTAGGTGTCGGCGGACAAGGTACTTTATTAGCATCAAGAATTTTAGGTAATATCGTCATCGATGAAGGATATGATGTTAAAGTTTCAGAAGTACATGGTATGAGCCAAAGAGGTGGTTCAGTTGTTACTTATGTAAAATTTGGTGATAAAGTTTATTCACCAATTATTGATAAGGGGGAAGCTGATGTTATATTAGCATTTGAAATGCTAGAAGCTTTAAGAGCTTTACCTTACCTTAAAAAGGGTGGAAAAATTATTGTTAATAATCAACAAATGAATCCAATGCCAGTTATTATTGGCGCTATGGAATATCCTAAGGATATTTTAGGAAAGCTACAATCAAAAGTTAATGTTGAATGTATAAAAGCATTAGATTTAGCAGCAGAAGCTGGAAATATCAAAGCAGTAAATGTTGTATTAATTGGCGTACTTGCAAAGGGTACAGATATAGCATATGACAAGTGGATTGAAGTTTTAAAGAAAACTGTTCCTGCTAAATTATTAGATATAAATTTAAAAGCTTTCGATTTAGGTTATAATCTAAAGTAGGATAATGAAAAGAGGACTCCAGATATGTATTTTCATAAAGATTTTGAATGTATGCCAAGAAAAGACATCAAACAATTACAAAGTGAGAGATTAGTTAAACAAGTTAAAAATGTCTATGACCATGTAGAATGTTATAGAAAGAAAATGGATGAGGCTGGTATTAAGCCTGAAGATATCAAATCAGTTGATGATTTACGTAAATTACCATTTTCTTATAAGACAGATTTAAGAGATTATTATCCATATGGTCTTTTTGCAAGACCACTTAGTGATATTGTTGAAATTCACGCATCTAGTGGTACAACAGGAAAAAGAATCGTTGTTGGTTATACTAAAAACGATCTAGAAATGTGGGCTGATTGTACAGCTCGTATGTTAACTGCCATTGGTGCAACTAAAGATGATATAGTTCAAGTATCATATGGTTATGGTTTATTTACAGGAGGCTTTGGTCTTCATTATGGTGCTGAAAAATTAGGTCTTACAGTAATTCCTATTTCAGCAGGTAACACAGAACGTCAAATCGAAACTATGATTGATTTTGGCGCTACTATCTTAGCTTGTACTCCAAGTTATGCATTATATCTTGCAGAAACAGCTGAAAAGATGGGTGTTGTAGATAAATTAAAACTAAAAGCTGGTATCTTTGGTGCTGAACCTTGGACTGAAGAGATGAGAAAGCAAATTGAAGAAAAACTTCATATTAAGGCATATGATATTTATGGTTTAACTGAAATTGTAGGACCTGGTGTTGCCTACGAATGTTCTTTACAATGTGGAATGCATGTCAATGAGGACCATTTCATCGTTGAAGTAATTGACCCAGAAACTTTAGAGCCAATCGAAGGCGATGAAAAATTAGGTGAATTAGTATTTACAACTATTGATAAGGAAGGTTTCCCTATCATAAGATATAGAACTCGTGACTTAGGATATGTTATAACTTCTAAATGTGAATGTGGAAGAACATTCTTAAGATTGAGTAAGCCAAAAGGTAGAAGTGATGATATGTTAATCATAAGAGGTGTTAATGTATTCCCTTCTCAAATTGAAGAAGTATTATTACAAAATTGTTCAAATGGTATTACAGCTAATTATCAAATCGTCGTTGATAGATTAGATAATAATGATACACTTGATATCTTTGTAGAAATGGCTCCTGATTTATTTGCTGATGATATGGCATCAATTGAAAAATTACAAAAACAATTAGTAGATAAATTAAGAAGTGTACTTGGTATCGGTGCTAAGGTTACTTTGGTTAACCCTAACTCTATTACAAGAAGTGAAGGTAAAGCAAAAAGAGTAATCGACAAGAGAAAATTAGTGTGAGGGTGATAATATGATCGTAAAACAACTTTCAGTTTTTATTGAAAACAAGGCTGGTTCTGTGGCTTATATAACAAAATTATTAGGTAGTAATAATATTAATATTCGTTCTTTACAAATTGCAGATTCAACTGATTTTGGTATTTTAAGACTTATAGTTGATGACGGTGATAAAGCTTTAAATTTGGTTAAAAATGAAGGCTATACAGCTAAATTAACTGACGTTATTAGCGTAGTTGTACCTGATAAACCAAATGGCTTAAATGAATTATTAAATTTATTGAGCGAAAACAATATTGAAGTAACTTATCTATATGTATTTATAGGAAAGAACAATTTAGGTGCTGAAGCTATTTTAAAGACATCTGATATAAAAAAGGTTGAAGCATTATTATTAAATAATTATTATTAATAGTTTTAGGAGTTTAAAATGACTATAGTAGATTTATTAGAAAAGAATGCTAAAGAATTTCCAAATGAGGAAGCTTTAGTAGAACTTAATCCTCAAATAGTACCTGAACATTATAAGACTTGGAGAGAATATTCATTAGTTGAACCAACTGCCGCAAGTGACTACAGAAGAAGCATCACTTGGAAGGAATTTGATGATACAGCTAATAAATTTTCTAATTTTTTGAGTGCTCGTGGTATTAAAAAAGGCTCTAAGGTTGCGATTTTATTAATGAATTCATTAGAATGGTTACCAATTTATTTTGGTGTTTTAAAGCTTGGTGCTTTAGCAGTTCCAATGAATTATAGATACACAACTGATGAAATTAAATATTGTTTAGATTTAGCTGATTGTAACGCATTAGTATTCGGCCCTGAATTTATTGGCCGTGTCGAACCAATCGCTGACCATACACCTAATGTTAAAACATTAGTATTTGTAGGTGATGCATATGTTCCTTTTGCAGATCATTACAATAAATTAATTAACAATTATGAGGCTAAAAAGCCAGATGTTAAACTAACAGAAGACGATGAAGCAGCCATTTATTTTTCAAGTGGTACAACAGGCTTCCCTAAAGCCATTTTACATATTCATAAGGCTTTAATTTCATCTTGTAAGTGGGAACAAAAACATCATTTACAAAAGAAAGATGATGTATTCTTATGTATTCCACCACTATACCATACAGGTGCTAAAATGCACTGGTTTGGTAGCTTAATTTCTCAATCTAAGGCAGTTATATTAAAAGGTATTAAGCCTCAATGGATCTTAAGTGCTGTAAGTGAAGAAAAATGTACAATTGTATGGTTACTTGTACCTTGGGCTCAAGATATTTTAGATTCAATTGACAGAAAAGATATCGATTTAAATAATTATAATTTATCTCAATGGAGACTAATGCATATTGGTGCTCAGCCAGTACCACCATCATTAATTCAAAGATGGTTAAAGGTATTCCCTCATCACAAATATGATACAAACTATGGTTTGTCTGAATCAATCGGACCTGGTTGCGTACATTTAGGTTTAGAAAATACTGACCACGTTGGGGCAATCGGTGTTCCAGGCTATTTATGGGAAGTTAAAATCATGGATGGAAACAAGGAAGTAACTGAACCTGAAGAAGTTGGTGAATTATGTGTTAAGGGTCCTGGTGTAATGATTTGTTATTACAAAAATCCTGAGGCAACAAATGAAGTATTAAAGGACGGTTGGTTATATACAGGTGATATGGCTAAACGCGATAAGGATGGCTTTATTTATCTTGTTGATAGAAAAAAAGATGTCATCATAACTGGTGGTGAAAACTTATATCCAGTTCAAATTGAAGACTTTATTAGAAAACATGATAAAGTAAAAGATGTTGCTGTGATTGGTCTACCTGATGATAGACTTGGTGAAATTGCATGTGCGATTGTTGAGGCAAAAGAAGGCATGACATTAACAGAAGAAGAAATTGAAAAATTCTGTTTTGATTTACCTAGATATAAAAGACCTCGTAAGATTATTATTGCCAAAGTACCTAGAAATGCCACTGGTAAGATTGAAAAACCAAAATTAAGAGAAAAATATTGTGGTAAGTCTTTAGTACAAATTCAAATAGAAAAATAACAAAAAAGAAGTTTAGATTATGAAAATAATTTAAACTTTTTCTTTTTTCTTTCTATGTAGTAGAAAAAAATATATATTTTTCTTTAATGAATCAAATAATGTGTTAAAATAGTAATGATGTTTTTAATTTTAATTGGAGGAAAAAACAAGTGGATTTATTCATTAAGATCCTATTTATTGTGATTTTCTTTGTTGCCACAATATTTATAGGTTTTTATTGTCGTAAGAGAGCAACAACATCAAGTGATTTCGTGCTTGGTGGAAGAAGCGTTGGTCCATGGCTTTCAGCATTCGCCTATGGTACTTCTTATTTCTCTGCGGTAGTATTTATTGGTTATGCTGGTTCATTTGGTTGGGCATTCGGTGTTTCAGCTTTATGGATTGGTATTGGTAATGCTGTAATTGGTTCATGGCTTGCGTGGGCTTTACTTGGTAGAAAGACAAGAATTTTAACTCAACATTTAAATTCTTCAACAATGCCAGATTTCTTTGCGAAAAGATATAAATCACAAGGCTTAAGAATTCTTGCCTCATTTATTATATTTATATTTTTGGTACCATATACAGCTGCGTTATATAATGGTTTATCTTATCTATTTGATGTAACATTCTCATCAAGCGTACCATATTGGGTATGGATTTTAATCATTTCAGTTGCCACAGGCGCTTATGTAATTATTGGTGGTTTGATGTCTACTGCGATCAATTCATTTATTCAAGGTATCATCATGCTAGTTGGTATTTCACTAGTAGTAATATTTGCATTAAGATTAAATGGTGGTTTCATGCCATCATTTGAAAAATTATCAGCTCATGGTTGGGAATATACATCTTTATTTGGACCAGATCCAATACATTTATTGTTCGTTGTATTACTTACATCTTTAGGATGTTGGGGTCTTCCTCAAATGGTTGGTAAATTTTATTCAATCAAAAATGAAAACCAAATTAGAAAAGGTTCAGTTATTTCTACATTATTCGCTATAGTAGTAGCTGGTGGATGTTATTTTTTAGGCGGTTTCGGTAGAATATTTGCTGATACAAAAAGTGCGACTATCATCCCAGAAATGGTATCTAGATTAAATGTTGTAATAGTTGCTATCGTAATTGTATTAGTACTTGCTGCTTCAATGTCTACATTATCAGGTTTAGTACATACTAGTGCTGCCACAGTTACATTTGATTTATTTGATTTGAATAAGAAAATGAAAGAAAAAGATAAAATGATTTTTTTAAGATCATTTGTAGTTGTATTTATAGTTATAAGTGCACTTTTAGCTTTATTCCAAAATTATGGTCCTAAAAAATATACTCAAGATATCGCATCTTTAATGGGTATTTCTTGGGGTGCTATTTCTGGTTCATTCATTGGTCCATTCTTCTATGGCTTATATTGGAAGAAGACAACTAAGGCTTCAGTTGCTGCCTCATTTATTTCAGGTATAGTTTTAGCTATCGTATGTTTAGTATTAAGTTTAGTCTTAGCTGACTCATCATATAGAGATAATGTTAAATTAGTATACAAAGGATATTTATTATTTGATTTAGCAGATTCAATTTATATGGGTGTTTTAGCGATGGTAATATCATTTATCATAGTACCTGTAGTATCTAAATTTACTAAAGCACCTGAGGGTGTTGATGAAATGTTTAAGTGCTACGATCAAAAGGTTGTTGTTACAAGTGATGTAGCTTTAACAGATAATATTTTAAAAGAAGAAAAAGAAAATATAATAAATACTCCTGATGTGGATGTCGAAGAAGTAGAAAAGACACCTAATACAGAAAATGTATAATAAACAAAAGACCTAACGAAAGTTAGGTCTTATTTTTTGAAACATTTATCGATGTCCATTACGATATTTTTATCTATTTTGTTGTTTCTGGCCATATCCATCATTATCGCAATCGAATTCTCGTGGGTAAATTTGTCCTTATAGCTTCGTTTTTCAGATAATGCTTGATAAATATCTACACAAGCTAAGAAACGGTCTTCAAAGCTTAAATCTTCGCCTTTAAGGTATGATGAATAGCCGCTGCCATCTAATCTTTCGTGATGGTGAGCAGCCCATTTGGCTATATCTTCAATACCTTCAATTTGAGATAAAATCATGCCAGTTGCTTGGGCGTGATTTTTAATAGTTTCAAATTCTTGTTTAGTTAGTTTTTCAGGCTTTTCCAAAATGTCGTTATGGATGATTAATTTACCTATATCGTGGAAGGCTCCTGCAAAATAAAGTCTTATAGCTTTATCATCATCAAAATTATAATATTTTGCTAGAGTATAACATTTTTCTGCAACACCTAATGAATGGTTTTTAGTAGTAGAAGATTTATAATCTACTATATGTGCGAAGAATAAACAAATATCTTTTATTTGTTCATCTGTATAATCATATACATAAGATTTTAAATTACGCTTTAAATAAGGTATTACACCTTCGTTTCTCATATCTACTAAATCTTGGTATTTTACGGCTTTAAGAAGTGTATCTACCATCTTCTTAGAGAATAATTTATTCTCTAATTTTTTCATTTTTTCCATAGCTTTATCAAATTCATCTTTGGTGATAGTCTTTAAATCAAAGAAGACATCCATCATATCGGCTATATGAATTATTTGAGCAAGCTCTGGTGTTTCAAAATCTTTTTTCTTTAAAGGTCCTGTACCATCAGCGTTTTCGTGGTGGTATAGTATAACATTTTCAACATTAGTTCTAAAAGGTATTAACTTAATGTTTTTCTCACCTACTACATTATGTCTTGGTTTAGATAAGAACCCAGCTCTAAGCTTATCTACATTCTTATCTTTATCAAAATCATTGTAATCATATAATTTACCGTCATTATATTCTTCTCTGACATATTCAGTGAAGGCATTATCGTGTAATATTGCAAGTCCAACTAAATCATTTAATGTATCATTATCATATTTTAATTCTTTACCAATTAAATAAGATATGAAGGCAACATGTTTTCCGTGTTCGTTAGATATATCTCCCATCTCGTATTGAACTGTATCAAGCGCGAATGATAAAGCGTAAAGAGTATCTGTCAAATTTAGCTTCATATCATCACTTCCAATCGTATCCTTTATTATTTAATTATAAAATATTCTATTTATTATTACAAGTTTTACAAAAATATAAAATTAATTCTTTTTATTTATAAAAATAAAAAAGGGGTTTTATTATATTTTATTTGTGATAAAATTTTATAGGGTAGTTTAATATGGGAAATAGATTTTTAGATATGTTATTTTTAAAAAAAGTTGATATAGATAAAGATTGTTTCTTAAATCTATATTATTCATATGATGATTTAAGCTTTATTGGAATAGATTTAGATATTCTAAATAAATTCAAAACATATGATAAATATAAAATATTACTCGATAATGCCTTCACTGAATATGTCAGAGAAGAATATAATGACGGTAAATTATATGATTACAATGATTTTGATAAAGATAAGAATGTAGATAAGCTTAGAGCTGGGTTCTT
>JAILIY010000083.1 GCA_024695025.1 Acholeplasmatales bacterium | reverse complement strand
GTAGTAATTATTGTTCGATTTCTGGTAATGGAGAGGAAAGTCAAATCGCATCATCAACAGGTAAAATAATTTCATATGGCACAGTTTCAGGAGTATCAGTTACTAATGAATATAGTAATTCTTTGAAGGTTTTAATGAATGATGCAAATTTATTAAATTCATTTGAATTAGTAGAAGGAACACAAGAATATAGTTTTGAAAATTTAAAGGATACATTTGATATAAAGTACATACTTGAAGGCTATACAGTTAGTGATGTTTCTGAATTTACTTTAGCGAATGTGTCTAAATCAACAATTACTAAACAAACAATAACTGTAACAAAAAGTGAATAAGACAAGGAAAAAATATAAAAAGAAGACACATTGACATAAAAATGTGATAAACTATAAGTAGTAAAAGACAACGATGTTTTAATTCGTTGTCTTTTTTTTAAGGAGATGATTATTATGAAAAAACCAATTATTGGTCTTATGCCATTATGGGATGAGAAAAAAGAAAGTCTATGGATGCTTCCTGGATATATGGAAGGGATTAAAAATGCAGGAGGTATTCCTATAATATTACCATTTAGTGATAATGAAAAAGACTTAAAAGAACTAGTTGATACTTGTGATGGGTTTTTATTTACTGGTGGCCAAGATGTATCACCTGAAATTTACAATGAAAAGACATTATATGATAATATAGTTCCTTGTAAAAAAAGGGATGATATGGAACTACTTATCTTAGATTTAATATTAAAAGAAAATAAACCTATTTTAGGTATATGTAGAGGAATACAATTTATTAATGCAGCTTTGGGTGGGACCTTGTATCAAGATTTAAATAACGAGCATAAATCAACTGTATCTCATATACAAACCCCACCATATGATAAACCTATACATGATGTGAATATAATTATAGGTACACCACTTTTTGATTTAATAAAAGAAGTAAATATTAAAGTAAATAGTTATCATCATCAAGCAGTTAATAAATTATCTAATAAATTAAAACCTATGGCAATTTCAACAGATGGATTAGTAGAAGCTGTTTATATGCCTAATTATAAATTTTTGTGGGCAGTTCAATGGCATCCAGAATTCTCATATAAAAATGATATAAATAGTAAAAAGATATTTGAAGAATTTATTAAATGCTCAACAAGGTGAAAAAACAATCTCAATTAAATAATTTGAAAAGTCCTATTTTAAAAAATAGGATTTTTTCTGTTTTTTGCCATTAATAAATAGTTTTAATTGAAAATTAACTTAATTAATTTTATAATTAAATTATCAAAGACTTTGGAGGTTAATATTTATGGGTTTGATTAAAGCAATCGCTGGTTCTGTAAGTACTACATTTGCAGATCAGTGGAAGGAATATTTTTATTGTGAAGCACTTCCTAAAGATGTGTTAGTAGCAAAAGGTCAAAAGAGAGTAAATTCAAAAAAATCATCTAATACTAAAGGAAGCGACAATATCATTTCTGATGGTTCTGTAATCGCAGTTGCAGATGGTCAATGTATGATTATTGTTGAACAAGGTAAGGTTGTTGAATTTGCTGCTGAACCTGGTGCTTTCAAATTTGATTCATCTACTGAATCATCTATTTTCTCTGGTTCATTTGGAGAAAGAGTAATTGGTCTATTTAAGACTATGGGTAGAAGAATTACTTTTGGTGGAGACACTGGTAATGATCAAAGAGTTTATTATTTCAACACAAAGGAAATAATGGACAACAAATTTGGTACTCCAAATCCAGTTCCATTCCGTGTTGTAGATAACAATGTTGGTTTAGATATCGATGTATCTGTTCGTTGTAACGGTGTATACTCATATAAAATTACTAACCCAATTCTTTTCTATCAAAATGTTTGCGGTAATGTAACTCAAAACTATACAAGAGCTGAAATTGATGCACAATTAAAGACTGAATTCATCAGTGCTTTACAACCTGCATTTGGTAAGCTTTCAGCAATGGAAATGAGACCAAATCAAATTATGGCTCACATTCCAGATTTAGAAAAAGCTATGAATGAATCTTTAATCGCTGATTGGAGAGACCTACGTGGTATTGAAATCGTTAGTATCGCATTAGGTTCTGTAACTTTACCAAAAGACGATGAAGAATTAATCAAAGAATTACAAAGAAAGAATGTTTATGCAAGAAATGCTTCAATGGCAGGTGCTACATTAGTTGAAGCACAAGCAGAAGCTATGAAGGCTGCAGCTGGTAACGCAAATGGTGCTGCAATGGGCTTTTATGGTTTAAATATGGCTCAAAATGCTGGTGGTATGAATGCTCAAAACTTCTACGCTATGGGTCAACAACAACAAGCACAACAACAA
>JAILIY010000073.1 GCA_024695025.1 Acholeplasmatales bacterium | reverse complement strand
CACGTACTTGATGATGATGAATTACCACTTGTACTTCCTAAGCTTGATGATTACAAAGGTAAAAATGGTAAGGCTCCACTAGAAAACGCAGAAGAGTGGAAACATTATAACAAAAATGGTATTGAAGGTATTAGAGAAACTTCAACAATGCCAGGTTCTGCTGGTTCAAGCTGGTATTTTTTGAGATATATTGATCCAAAGAATGATAAAGAACTTGCAAATAAAGAATTATTAAAGCACTGGATGCCAGTAGATTTATATATTGGTGGACCAGAACACGCAGTTGGTCATTTGATGTATTCAAGAATTTGGAATAGATATTTATATGACAAAGGTATTTCACCTGTTAAAGAACCATTCAAAAAATTAGTTCACCAAGGAATGATTTTAGGTTCTAATGGTATTAAGATGGGTAAGAGATTCCCTAAATATGTAATAAACCCAAGTGATATAGTACGTGATTATGGTGCTGATACATTAAGATTATATGAAATGTTTATGGGACCACTTGAGGCTTCTAAGCCTTGGAGTGATCAAGGTGTTGAAGGTGCACGTAAATTCTTAGATAGAGTTTATAGACTTGTATTAGATTACAGTGATAAATTTACAAAAGAATATGACGCAACACTTGAAAAGACATATCATAGAACAGTTAAGAAAGTAACTCAAGACTTTGAAGCACTTGCTTTCAATACAGCTATTTCTCAACTTATGATTTTTGTAAATGATTGTTATAAGGCTGATAAGATTTATATTGGCTTTATCGAAGGCTTTGTTAAATTATTATCGCCAGTTGCCCCACATATTTGTGAAGAATTATGGGAAGCATTAGGTCATAAAGAAACTATCGCTTATGAAGCATGGCCAACTTATGAGGAAGCTAAGACTGTCGACAATGATGTTGTGTATGCAGTTAGCGTAAATGGTAAATTAAGAGATAAGATCACTATGCCAAAAGATAGTGACAAGAGTGAAGTTGAAAAGATTGCACTTCAATCTGAAAAGATTAAAGAATATGTAAATGGACATGATATTGTAAAAATTATCGTTGTTCCTAATAAGATTGTAAACATTGTAATAAAGTAAGGTGTTATTGATGGTAAAGCGCAGAATAGGTATGCGTACTTTAAAAACAGCAGTAGCTATCGGCATTTGTATGTTACTGTATATTTTATTTAAAACTTTAGATTCTAATATAATTTATGGTGGTCAAACATTATATAAAAGAAAAACAGGCTTTAGATTTTCTGATTTTTATAGTCCGTTTTTTGCAGGTATAGCTGCAGCTTATTCTTTGTACCCATCAAAAAGGCAATCAATTGCTCAAGCTAAAAACAGAGTGGTTGCGTCTCTTTTAGGTGGTTTAGCTGGTATGATTTTAACAATTAGCTATGGCTTAATTGGTAAAATAAGTGGTAATGATTTTTTTACATGGCCAAACCTTGGAGATAATTTTAAAGTTACTCAATATATTGTTCCTTATATTTTAATAACTATATTTGTTGTAATAGTAATAGTTGTAGGAAATGCACTTGGTAAAAAGGGTGCGATATTCGTTGGAATTTTGACACTTATATCTGTAACTATTAACCCAATGGGAATGATAGTTAATAGATATAATGAATCAGTAGATTTTTTAGGTGAAGCAGTATTTGGCTTTAACAGAATATTATCTACAGTATTTGGTGTATTTATTGCCTTATTTGTCAACTTTATGGCAATACCACACAAGCATAAAAATAATGATTTATTATTTATGATTGGTGTTGAAGGAATGCTTGATGATGAATATGATGAAATCAAAGGTTATATGAATTATAAGCTTAATAGAGTATGTGATGATGGTATTAATGTATCACTTTTCACAACACGTGTTCCATCGACATTTATGTATTTGTTAGATACAGTTCATATCAATCACCCTGTAGTTTGTATGAGTGGTGCTGCATTATATGACACTAGAACTAATAAATATTTATATTTAGAAACAATGCCTAAAGATGCGGCAAAAGAATTAGATAAAATATTTGAAGAACATAATTTACATCCATTTAAAAATTATGTCGTAGATGATTTATTAAATATTTACATTGAAGAATTTGATAATGAAGGTATGCGTGCATTCTATGAAGAAAAGAAGAATGCTATGTATTCAAATATGATTTTAGGTAAAAATAAAAACAATGATGTTTTATTACATTATATGATTTGTGTTGAAAAAGAAAGAGTTGAATCAATAGTTGATACACTTGAAAAATCTAGTGTAGCTGACAAGATATTAATTCAGGTTTACGACGCATTTATGAATTTATCTATCAATAAAGATTTAAAATTTATTAAGATATATTCAAAAGAAATATCTAAGCTTAATGTACTTAGACAATACACTGAGGCAAATGATTTGAGAATAGTTGGTCTTACAACATCAAATATGGCAGACCATCTATTGTTAAATAGTGATATTAGAATATCTTCAGTTAAATCTAATATAGAAAATACTAAGGTAGTAGATACATATGATGATTTATTTAGAAATATCACTAAAATTTATTATGGGAAAGATTATGAAAGGTAGGAATCTTTTATGGGAAATGTATTAAAAATAACTGATTTATATGCAAGAGTTCCTGAAAAAGAAATTTTAAAAGGATTAAATCTTGAAATTAAAACAGGTGAGGTTCACGCAATAATGGGACCTAATGGTACAGGTAAATCAACATTATCTAGTATCATTATGGGACAAAGAAGATATGAAGTAACATCAGGTGATGTTACATTCGATGGACAATCTATTTTAGATAAGGAAGTTGATGAGCGTGCAAGACTAGGAATATTCTTAGCATATCAAAACCCTGCTGAAGTACCTGGTGTTACAAACAGCGATTTTATCAGAGCTGCGATGAGAAGCACAACTGGTACTAATCCATCACTTTTTAAATTCATCAAAGAATATGACAAGGCCTTAGGTGAATTAAAGATGCCTGAGGATTTAGGTCAAAGATATCTAAATGATGGTTTTTCTGGTGGAGAAAAGAAGAGAAATGAAATATTACAAATGAAGATGTTGAAGCCTAAGTTTGCAATATTAGATGAAATTGACTCAGGTCTTGACGTTGACGCACTTCGTATCGTAGGTGAAAACGTAAGTAATATGATTGATGATAATTTAGGTGTATTATTAATTACTCACTACCAAAGATTACTTGATTATATTAAACCTGATTTTGTTCATATTATGATAAACGGTAAAATCGTATTAACAGGTGGACCTGAACTAATCGAAAAGATTGACAAGAATGGTTATGATTGGGTTAAAGAAGAATTAAATATTGATATTGAAAAAGAACCAACAAGAAGGGCCCCAGTAAGTTTAGGTTCTTGTGCAAATAACCCAAAGTTTAAAAAATAATGAGTGAATTAGAAATTAAAAGCTTAAGCACTTTGGGCCAAGCAAGTGGTGCCTATATCTTAGATAACAATAACGCCATTTATTCATTTGATAATAATGTGACTGTCAATTGTGTAAATGATGGTTATATTTTAGATATGGCTAATAATTCTAATGTTGTTATTAATGTTTTTGAAAATGTAAATTTAACATATTACATTTTAAAAAGTAAAAACACAAAAAGAACATTTAACGTAAAAGGTAATGTAAATGTAGTAGAAATATCTTTTTATGAATCAAAAGAATTATTAGATGTTAAATTAGATTTAGAAAATGCATCATTTGATTATAAGTGTTTATCAATTTTAGATAAATTTAATGCAAATTATGATATCAAAGTATATCATAATAAACCTTATACTTATTCAAATATATTAAATACATGTGTTGCGATGACAGGAAGCCATTGTACATTTGATGTATCTGGTAAAATAGAAAAAGGTATGAGTAAATCAAAATGTAGTCAAAAGACTCGTGGTATAGTAATGGATGATGATAGCCAAATCATCGCTAACCCTATTTTATTAATTGATGAATATGATTGTTTTGCCAACCATGGTGCATCAATCGGTAAAGTTAATGATGAAGAACTATTCTATTTAATGAGTAGAGGCTTAACTAAAGATGAATCAGTATTATTGATTTTATCTGGTATGGTTAATCCATTTATTAGTGTTATACCAAGTGAAAAATTAAGAAATGAGATAACTTTTGAAGTTGATCATTTAATTTAAGAAGGAAGAGATTAAAGTGGATATTAATAAAATAAGAAATGATTTTCCACAATTTAATGAAAATAAAGATTTAGCATATTTAGACAATAGTGCTTCATCACTTAAGCCTAAATGCGTAATTGATGCACTAGATGATTATTACAATAGATTAGGTGTAAATGTTCATAGAGGAGTTTATAAACTAAGCTATGAGGCAACTGATCTATATGAAGAAGCAAGAACAACTATCGCTAAGTTTATAAATGCTAAATTTGAAGAAGTAGTATTCACTCGTGGTGCGAGTGCCTCTTTAAATTTAGTTGCTTTAAGCTATGGAATGAGATTTATAAATCAAGGCGATGAAGTTATTACAACTGAACTTGAACATCATTCAAGCCATATGCCATGGTTTAATGTATGTAAGGTTAAGGGTGCTAAATTAAAATATGTTGAACTTGATAAAGAAGGAAGAATAACTGTTGAGGCATTCAAAAAAGTTTTAACAGATAAAACTAAAGTAGTTGCGATTACATATGTATCTAATGTTATGGGCTATATAACTCCTATAAGAGAAATTATTAAGCTCGCTCATGAAAAAGGTGCTATTGTCACATTAGATGGTGCTCAAGCAGTACCACATATGAAAATTGATGTAAAAGAATTAGATTGTGACTTTTTGTCATTTTCAGGTCATAAGATGTGTGGACCTACAGGTATTGGCATTTTATATGGTAAATATAATTTATTAGATAAAATGCCACCAATTGAATTTGGTGGTGATATGGCTGATACTGTAAGACGTGACAGCCAAACATACAAGGTTCCACCTTATAAATTTGAAACTGGTACACCTATTATCGCAGGTGCGATAGGTCTTGCAGAAGCTTGTCGTTATTTAGATAAGATAGGTTTTGATTTTATAGTTAAACAAGAAAAATATTTACGTGATCTTGCAGTTAAAAGATTACAAGAAATTGAAGGAGTTATAGTATATAACCCTAATGCTGAAACAGGTATTATTTCATTTAATATAGATGGTGTACATCCTCACGATGCTGCCTCAGTTTTTGACAACAACAATGTATGTATTAGAGCAGGTCATCACTGTGCTCAATTAATTACAACGTGGTTAAAAACTATTGGTACAGTTAGAGCGTCTTTCTATTTTTATAATAAAGAAGAGGATGTTGATAAATTTATTAAAGCAGTTAAAGAGGCAAAGGATTTCTTTTACAGCTTTTAATGGGAGGTATTTAAAATGGATTTAAATACATTATACAGAACAGTTATTATGGATAATTATAAAAATCCAAAGAATAAAGGCTTAGCTCATACTGACGACTATCATTTCGTTCATTTAAATAACCCATCATGTGGTGATGAAATGAATGTTGAAATAAAAGTTGAAGATGGAGTTATAAAAGACATTAGACAAGATGGACACGGCTGTTCTATATCTATGTCTAGTGCGAGTGTCGCAAGTGATCTTTTAAAGGGTATGACTTTAGATGAGGCTTTAAGAATATGTAATGTATTCTTTGAACTTGTCCAAGGAATTGACCCTGAAAATGAAGAAGAATTAGGTGAGGCAATTGCTTACACTGGTGTAAGACAATTCCCTGCTCGTATTAAATGTGCCACTTTAGCCTGGAAGGCAATTGAAAAAGCGATTGAAGAGGTGAAATTAAATGTCAAGTAAGAATGAAGCTAATGAAATCGTAGGCGACTATAAATATGGTTTTAAAACAGATGCTAAAACAGTACTTTCAAGTGGAAAAGGTTTAAATGAAGATACAATTAGATTTATATCTAAGGCTAAAAATGAACCTGATTGGATGCTTGATATAAGACTTAAGGCATACCATGAATTTATGGCTAAAGAAAACCCTAAGTGGGGACCAGATTTAAGTGGTATTGATTTTCAAGAATATACTTATTATATTAAATCAAGTGAAAAGGCAGAAAGTTCTTGGGATGATGTTCCTGAGGAGATTAAAGATACATTTGATAAATTAGGTATACCTGAGGCTGAAAGAAAATATTTAGCTGGTACATCTACACAATTTGAATCTGAAGTTGTTTATCATAAAAATTTAAAAGAATTAGAAGATTTAGGAGTAATATTTTGTGATACAGATACTGGTTTAAGATTATATCCTGAAATATTCAAAGAATATTTTGGAAAGATCGTACCATATACAGATAATAAATATGCCGCACTTAATACTGCTGTATGGAGTGGTGGATCATTTATTTATGTACCTAAGGGTGTTAAAATTGATAAGCCTGTTCAATCATATTTTAGAATCAACAGTGAAAGAATGGGCCAATTTGAGCGTACTTTAATCATCGTTGAAGATGATTCTGATATCCATTATGTAGAAGGCTGTACAGCACCTTTATATTCTAAAGATTCACTACATGCCGCAGTTGTTGAAATCTATGTTAAAAATAGAGCACATTGTCGTTATTCAACAATTCAAAACTGGTCTAATAATATCATCAATTTAGTTACAAAAAGAACATTAGTATTAGATGATGGTCATATGGAATGGATAGATGGTAATGTTGGTTCTGGATTAAATATGAAATATCCTGCTTGTATATTAAAGGGTGACAGAAGTAAAGGTACAACTATTTCAATTGCTTTTGCAAGTGAAGGTCAACTTCAAGATGCAGGTGCTAAGATGATTCATTTAGGCAAAAATTCTACTTCAACAATCATTTCTAAATCAATTTGTAGAAATGGTGGTAAAGTAAATTATAGAGGCTTAGTTGATTGTACTAAAAATGCGATTGGTGCCCGTTCTCATGTCGAATGTGATACATTAATATTAGATGATAAATCAACATCAGATACTATCCCATCTAATGTTGGTGGTAACGGTGATATGTATATTGAACATGAAGCTACTGTATCAAAGGTTAATGAGGAACAATTATTTTATTTGATGAGTAGAGGTTTAACAGAAGCTGAGGCAACTGAAATGATTGTAATGGGCTTTATTGAACCATTCTCAAGAGAATTACCAATGGAATATGCAGTAGAATTAAATAGATTAATTAAACTTGAAATGACTGAATCAATCGGTTAAAAAAACAAGCTTGTATGTAAATTCATACAAGCTTTTTTCTTATTGAGTTGTATATTTAATTAAATATTTTATATATGCCTTACCATATTCTGATATAGGCATATTTTTTCTTTTAATATAACCTATTTCCATTATTTCGTTGTATTTAAGAGGCTTTGCGATAATAGATTGCGCATTTACATCTTTAAGTATTATACCACTTGATACTGTATAACCATTAAGTGACACACATAAATTAAAAAGTGTCGCACGATCTCTTACCATTATATTTTTCTTTATATCCATAGTAGATAAGAATTCTTCACTAAAATAAAAAGAATTATAATTACCTTGTTCATAAGTTAAATAAGGATAAGGCTTTAAATCATTTAATGTAATTATATCTTTTTGGGCAAGTGGATGGTCTTTACTTATAAATACGTGAGGATAAGCTTTAGTAATTGTCACAAATTCTAATTCATTTTTATTTAATAATTTTTTTAATACTTCCCTGTTGAAATTAGATAAGAATAAAACACCAATTTCAGATTTTAAATTAGTTACGTCTTCAATTAATTCATGTGTTTGAGTTTCTCTTATTGTAAAATCATATTGGTTTGAATCAAATTCTTTAACTGTATCACTAAATGCAGATATACAAAAAGAATAATGTTGACAAGATACACTAAATTTAGGTTTTCTATTTTCTTTATTTATAAATCTATCATTTAATAGATTGGCTTGTTCTAAAACTTGTCTTGCGTAAGATAAGAATTCTTCACCTTCATTTGTAATAATTACACCCTTATTTGTACGTCTAAATATAGTTATACCCATTTCTTTTTCAAGTTCATTAATAGAATGAGTCAGAGATGGTTGAGCTATAAATAATTCATTTGAGGCAGAAGTAATGTTTTTAGTTTCTGCAACCTTTATTACATATTCTAATTGTTTTAATGTCATAATTTATCACCATTTTAATTTTATCATATATTTATTATAATACAATATTAGTCATAGAAAAAATCTATGACGACTATATAAAAAATAATATAATATTTATTATCGCGATATGATATAATATAATATATTATTTTATAATAAATGATAATGAGGTGGTTATTATATGGAAAAAATTACAAGC
>JAILIY010000169.1 GCA_024695025.1 Acholeplasmatales bacterium | reverse complement strand
TAATATGGCAACCATAAATAGAATCTTAAATAGACTAAATGAATTAGATTTATCTAATATCACATCAATGATTTTAAATAACGAAATCAAAGTAAAAGAGATTAAAGATATTTATATAAAGTCACTTGCTCAAGCCTTTATTGAAGAATATTTTAAAGATTCAGATATCAATTATTTTAACCCAAAAAGATTAGAACGAGATATAACTTTATATAGAGAATTGATAAATGATTATTCTGAATTATCTATAGAAGAAATATCTTATCAAAAATCATCAGATTTAATTCATGGTAATATTAATTATAAGGATTCTTCACCACTTGGTAGATTAAAAAAATCTATTCAAAACAGTGGTAGAGGTGTTACTATAAGAGATACATTATTGTCTTATGATAATATTATAAGAAGCTATTTCCCTATCTTTTTGATGTCTCCTTTATCAGTTGCTCAATATTTATCACTTGATGATGAATATGGAAGAAAGATTCAAAAATTTGATATAGTAATATTTGATGAGGCATCACAGATTCCAACCCATGAGGCAATAGGTGCCATTTGTCGTGGTAAGAGTTTAGTTGTCGCAGGTGACCCAATGCAGATGCCACCATCTTCATATTTCAGAAGTAATATTGAAATAAGTGATGATGATATTGAATTTGTTGATAGTGAAAGCTTATTAGATGAATGTTTATCTATAGGGCTTCCTCGTATTCAGTTGAAGTTCCATTATAGATCTCATCATGAATCATTAATTGATTATTCAAATAAGACTTATTATGGTAGTGGCCTATATACATTCCCATCTAGTGACGCAGATGATTTTAAAATCAATTTTAAGCATATTAATTTAAATGATTCTAAATCAGATAGTAGCTTATCTCAAGAAGAGACAGAAGAAATATTAAATACAATTAAAGATATTTATAGTAAGGATTCTAACAAGGGTAAGACTTTAGGTATAATCGTATTTAATATCGGTCAAAAAGATAAACTTGAAGAAAGCTTAAATAAATATTTATTAAAGAATAAAGAATTAGCTAAAGAATTAGCTAAAGGTGATGAAAAAGGTGAACCATTCTTTATTAAATCACTTGAAAATGTTCAAGGTGATGAAAGAGATATAATAATTTTATCTGTAGGCTTTAAGGTATCAAAGGGACATCCTTATATCAATGGTCCTATAACTAGATTAAATGGTGAAAAGAGACTAAATGTTGCCATCTCAAGAAGTAAAGATATGATGTATGTTATATCTACAATTAGATATACTGATTTTTCATCAGATGAATCAATTAATTCTAAGGGTGTAAGAGATTTAAAGAATTTCTTAAAATATGCTGAAACAAAAGGCTTTGAAGCTAATATTAATTCATCTAAGGCTTTAGGTGTAAATGAATTAATTGCCAAAGATTTAAATAAATTAGGCTTAGAAACATTAACTAATGTCGGCAATTCAAATATTAAAGTTGATATAGCAGTTAAGGACCCTAAATCTAATGTTTATAATTTAGGTATTATGATAGACTTAAGTGTCAACAGTAAGAATTTATCTTTAAGAGATAGATTATTCGTAAATGAATATATGTTGAATAATTTAAAATGGAAGATTATTAACATTTATTCACTAGAATATTTTAAAGATAGAAATCTTACAATTAAAAGAATACTTGAAGCACTTGATGCCCCATATATTAAAGAAAAATTTGAACTTAATCCAAACATTGTAAAAGAAGAAGATAAGACTGTACCAGTATTCAAGAAAAAGATGTATTTAGAAGCTAAACTTGATACACCTGTTGAATACGATAAAGAAAATAATACAATGTACGGCTTAGATTTAGCAGTTAAAAACATTGTTGAAACTGAATCACCTGTATCATTTGATAGAATTAAATTTATTATTAGAAACAATTCTAATATTAAAGTAATTAATAAATATTTATCAGATGTAATTTATCTTTCTCTTAAGGATTACAATAGAACAAAAGATCAAGATGATTCTTTAGTATATTGGAATTGTGACAACAACAATATGGATTATTTCAGATATGATACTCCTTTAGATATTTATCAAATACCTAAAGAAGAAATAGTGTCTTGTATGAAACAAATAATCGAAATTCAAGGAGATATTTCTTTAGATGATTTATATAAAGAAACACTAAAAGAATTTAATTTTAAATCTAAAACTTTGACATCTAGAATTAAAAATAGATTCGATTATTGTTACAAATACGCAAAAGATAACAATATAATTTAAAAACAGGCGGACTATAAAATAGTCCGTCATTTTTTCTTTTAAATAAAACATAATTATTTCTTAAAATATTAATATAATTTTGATATAATTATATTAGATTAACGTTTGAGGGATATTTATGAATTTTTATATAGGAATGGACTTGGGTACATCTGGAGTTAAAGGTGTTTTGTTTGACAAAGAAGGAAACATCATAAGAGATGTTTTAAAGGAATATGATATTATTTCTTTAAAAGATGGATATGCAGAAGAAGATCCAAATATTTGGTTGAATAAAGCTATAGATGCCTTAAAGGAATTAACTGATGTCGATTTTAAAAATGATATAAAAGGTTTAGGCTTTTCAGGTCAAATGCATGGACTTGTCCTTTTAGATAAGGATGATAATGTTTTAAGAAATTCTATCATTTGGTGCGACAATAGAACTGATAAGGAAGCCAAAGAAATAACTGAAACTATAGGGTATGATAAATTACTTAAAATTACAGGTAATATAGCCATGCCTGCCTTTACTTTAGCTAAATTGTTGTGGGTTAAAAATAATGAACCTAATATTTATAAAAAGATAGCTAAGGCGATGTTACCAAAAGATTATATTTGTTACATGTTAACAAATAAATTTTATGGTGAATATAGCGATACATCAGGTATGCAGATAATGGATGTTAATACGCTAGAATATTCAAAAGAATTATTAGATAAATTTGATATTAATATTAATATCTTCCCTAAATTAATTAAATCTACAGATATTAGAGGAAAATTAAAAGAAGAATACCAAAAAGAATTAGGCCTATACAATTGTAACATAGTAGGTGGTGGAGGAGACCAGGCAGTAGGTGCTATCGGTAGTGGTGTTGTTAAAGCAACTGACGCATCTATAGTCTTAGGCTCAAGTGGAGTAATATTTTCACCACTTAACGAACTTTTAATATTAAATGGTGAGGTTCAAACATTTTTGACTTGTGATTATAAAAAATATCATGTCATGGGTGTCACAAATGGATGTGGTACATCACTTAAATGGTTAAGAGATAATTTGTTTGGTTTAGATTATAATACGATGTCAAATATGGCAGAAAAAATAAATGTAGGTTCAAATAATTTATATTATTTGCCATATTTAATGGGAGAAAGAACACCTATACTTGATAATGATGCAAGAGGAATATTTTTTGGAATAAAAAATACTACATCAAAATCAGAAATGATTAGAGCTGTGATGGAGGGTGTTGGATATTCAATTAAAGACGTATTTGAGCTTATACCTAAAGATAAAGATAGAATATTCATATCTGGGGGTGGAGCACAGTCTGAATTATATAGAAAAATAATCGCTTCAATGATCAATAGGAAAGTCTTAAGAATTGATTGTAAAGAATCACCATCACTTGGGGCAGCTATCCTTGCGATGGTCGGAAATAATGAATATAAATCAATTGAGGAAGCTTGTCTAAAAATAATCAAAATATATGATGAGACAGCCCCAATTGATGATTGGGTAAATTATTACAATAAAGGCTATAAAATATATAAAGAAATTTATAATAACACAAAAAATACATTTAAAAAGATGAAGGAGATTTAGTATGAAATATTTTAATTTTGGTAAGATTAAATATGAAGGTCCATTAAGCAAAAATCCATATAGCTTTAAGGAATATAATAAAGATGAAATTATAATGGGCAAGAAAATGGAAGAACATTTGAGATTTGCAGTGTCTTGGTGGCATACATTAACTGCCTTAGGTAGTGACCCATTTGGCAGTAATTCAATGACAAGAAAATGGATTACAACTGATCCAATTTCAACTGCAATGTGTAAAATCGATGCAGGCTTTGAATTTATGCAAAAATTAGGCATTAAATATTTTTGTTTCCACGACAGAGATTTAGTAGAAGAAGGAGAAACATTAGAAGAATCTAATAAGAGATTAGATATCGTAAGTGATTATCTTTTAGAAAAGATGAAAGAAACTGGTATCAAATGTCTTTGGGGTACAGCTAATCTATTCAACAACAAAAGGTTCGTTCATGGCGCATCTACATCTCCAAACGCTGACGTGTTTGCCTATTCTTGTGCACAAGTTAAAAAGGCTATTGAAATAACTAATAAATTAGGTGGAGAAAATTATGTATTTTGGGGTGGACGTGAAGGTTATGAAACTTTACTTAACACAGATACAGAACGCGAACTAAATCATTTCGCCCTATTTTTGAAGATGGCAAAAGATTACGCTAACAAGATTGGTTTTAAAGGACAATTCTTAATTGAACCAAAACCAAAGGAGCCAACTAAGCATCAATATGATTTTGATACACAAACTGTATTATCATTCCTAAGAAAATATGGTTTAGAAAAAGATTTTAAAGTAAATATTGAAGCTAATCACGCAACTCTTGCTGGACACACATTTAATCACGAATTAAATATGGCAAGAATAAATGGTGTTTTAGGCTCAATAGATGCCAACAAAGGTGATTTATTATTAGGTTGGGATACAGACCAATTCCCAACAGATGTATATGATGCCACATTATGTATGTATGAAGTATTAAAAAATGGTGGCTTGAATCCAGGTGGCTTGAATTTTGATGCTAAAGTAAGACGTTCATCATTTGAACTAGATGATTTGGCTTTTGCCTATATTTCTGGTATGGATACATTTGCTAAGGGCTTGAAGGTTGCCAGTAAATTATTAGAAGATAAAGTATTTGAAGATAATATTAAGGAAAGATATAAATCATACGAAAGCGGCATAGGAAAAAAGATTGATTTAGGACAAGTTGATTTTGAAATGCTTAATGATTATGCATTAAAATTAAAAGAAATTGACAATGTAAGTGGTCATCAAGAATTACTTGAAACTATCTTAAATCAATACATATACAATACTAAATAAAATTTATGCTTAAATATAAAGATAAATTTACAGTTTATTTTAAAGCCGTTTTATATGTATTAAGGATTTGTTTATTAAGCTTAATCATTGGTGTAATAATTGGTTTTTGTGGCTTGATGTTTAATTTTTTGTTGCTGTATGTGACTAAAATGAGATTACAACACCCAGAAATAAAATTTTTATTACCGATAGGTGGTATAATGATTGTTTTAGTATATCAATCATTTATGATTAATGTCGATTATGGAACAAATCAAATTATAGGTGCTATAAGAGAGGGCTCAATTCTTCGTGTAAGAAGAGCTCCTCTTACTGTTTTAGCTACTGCAATTAGTCATCTTTTTGGCGCGAGCGTCGGAAGAGAAGGAGCTGCTTTACAGGTCGGTGGTTCTTTAGGTGTTGGTATCGCAAAGATATTCCATGTAAGCCCTAAGACAAAAAAAGTATTAATAATGGCTGGTATGAGCGCGTGCTTCCAAGCCTTATTTAATACTCCGCTTACTGCATCTATCTTCTCAATTGAATTAATTACAGTAGGTGTACTATATTATAGTGCCTTATTACCTTGTATTATCGCCTCATTTTCTTCATATATCTTATGTAAAATATTGACTGAACATGTATTTACGTCTTTAGTTAAATATTTAAAATATAGTGAAGAAGTATTCCATTTAGCAGATTTACCTTCATTTGTATCAATAAATGCTTTATGGGCAATATTGATACCACTTTCTATAGCCATTTTGAGTATATTATTTATATTAATGCTTAAATATAGCGAATTTTTTGTAGAAACTTTTATTAAAAATCCATATGTAAGAATAGTTTTCTTCTCATTAGTAATAGTTTTATTATTGATGATGTTTGACAATAATTGTAATACATATAGTGGAGCTGGTGCCAATTTGATAGAAGAATCTTTAGAAAATACTAATCAAATTCATTACTACACTTTCATATTAAAAATAATGTTTACTGTCATTGCAGTAGCGATAGGCTTTAAGGGTGGCGAAATAGTACCAGCACTTGCCATCGCGGCGACATTTGGTGTAGTAATCCATAAAATTACTCATATTAATTTAGATTTATGTGTATCAATTTCAGTTGTTTCAATGTTCTGTTGTATAACAAACTGTCCAATCGCTTCAATTTTAATAGGCTTAGAATTATTTAGTGTATCACAGGATAATCTAGTTAATGCAATTGCGTTTTTCTCAATTGCCTCAGCTATAAGCTATGTTTCAAGCGGTTATTTTGGCCTATATAAATCTCAAACTTTTAGAAATTCAAAATACATGTTTGATACGGAAAAAATATAATTATGAATAATAAAATTTATTTAGAAAATTTAATAAGTAATGAAACATTAGATTCATTAAAAAAATATAATTTATATGACAGTTCTTTTGAAATTATAAACAATGACTTTATGATTAATATTGACGCGTGTGATTTTAAAACTGTAGTCAACAACAGATTAATAGTTGCCTATATTGATCAAGAAGTCGTTAATACTAAAGAAGTTAATGTTCATTTAGTTAAAAAAATAGAAGAAGGATCAGATTATTTAGGATTTATAGTTGTTAGAGGAAATCATTCAACATCTATAAAGATATGTGACGAAATAATAGAAAATGTAAAAAAAGCATTAAACACAGATATAAGTTTTATATTTAGCTTTGATGTTGATTATAAAGGACAAGGAATCAAAATAACGTCAATAATCACGAAAAGGTAAGATATTTATGTAATAATATGACACATTTTTATAAGACTTATAAAAATTATTACTTATAAAATCGTTTACATAGGAAAAGGGTATAGCAAGTTTTAAAATCTTGTGCTAACATAAAGTTGTCTTAAGATATTATTTTATTGTTTTTTTGTTTCTTAAGGCTATGGATTTCAAGTTCCATATGCTCCAAACTCAGGAGCCTCCTTTCTATTGTAGAGTTCTTCGGAACTCTTTTTTCTTTGTTAAAAAATCCCTCTAGTTTAACTAAAGGGATTTTAATTATAAAGTTTCGATTGTTATTTCAGCAGAAGTGCCTTCAAATTTATCAATGCTTATTTTGTAATTGAATTTATTTCCGTTATCAAATCTTGTGCCGTTTGGGAATAAATTCTTTTTATTTTCTATTGTGAAATAAGAATCTTTCCACAATGAATCATTTGAGGCAAAGCCATCATATTTTAAAATAGAATCACTATCTAATCTATCAGTATTACATTCAATTAATCTTAATAAGTCATAATTTCCATTTGCGATATCTTTTTTTGAATTTGAATGTCCTACTATATAGCTATAATTTAAATCTAATTCAGATGGTTCATTTACTACATATGAATATTCTTTATTTTGGTTATATCTAATTAATCTATTATCTACGTGCCATATTTTAATGCCAGGTTCAGTATATAATAATTCACAGTTTGGATAAGCAGTTGTACTATCTAGTTCATTTAAGTTTGTCGGAGTATATAATTCTATTAATAAAAATTCATCAAAGGCAGTATAATTCCAATTGTCACTAACTAATATACATTCTCCAGTTGATTCAAAATCATGTAGTGTTATTTTAGATTTTCCATAGGCAAATATTGGGTTTATCCATCCTAATGATAATTTTGTAAATGCACAATGGTCACCAATATTAGAATCCATCATATCAAAGCCGCCAGCAGGTGATCTAAAATCATCATATGAATAATAATCATCTAAGCCGAAGCAATGACCAAATTCGTGGATTACTGTGTGGGCATCAATCATATTTTTATCTCTATTATTATAGAAAAAATCAATTGAAAGCCACATGTAGTTACAATATATAGGCTTATTTACATCCTTTTGACTATATGTGCTTGCGGTATTTTGGAATGCCCAAAATAAATCTCCATTTTTATCTATAGATTTTATATAATTATCTTCTTCGATTGTAGGAGCTGAATATATAGTTATAACTGCGTCAATTAAGCCATCACTTTCACTATCAAATTGTAATAAAGATGAAACACCATTATTTTCTATATAATTATTGTATGCTTTATCAAGCATCTTAATAGAAGAATTAGTTTTGATTTTAGACAATTGTGAAAGACCAATTGCTGAATAATTTGATTCATATTTATCAGCTATAACACAATTTATATTTACTTTTCCGTAACTTGATTTAAAATAAAATGATTTTAATGATTCCCAATAATTAGTATCATTTATACCATCGCCGTTTAATCCTTTTTCAAGTACAGTTTTATAATCATCATCAAATGGATAATCAGATATTTCAACAGGTAAAACTAATATATTTAAATTGCCTGTTTGAGGCAATACATCACTAGAAAATGAATTATAGACTGACTTGTAATTTAATGATTTAAAGCTCACTTCACAATTTTTATAATTATCATAAGTATCTGGATTTAAATTTTCAGTTGAAAATTCTGTTTCCTCTTCTTGATAAAAAGAGCTTTGTTCAACAAATATGATTGAACAAGAAGATAATAATATCAAGAATGAACAGGATATTAATAATAGTATTTTTTTCAATCTAATCACCAAGTAGATTATAACATTAAATTTACAATTATATAAATAATATTTAAATAGTACTATTATCATATATTTACACTAAAAAATTAATATGTTAAAATTTTAGTGTTTAATTGAAGGCGAATAACATGAAAAAAAGATTATTATTTTTATTGCCGTTATTAGTTTTATGTTCTTGTAACAACGATAAAGAAGCTATTGATGGATATGAAATTGAATATAAAGAAGCCACTGTTGATGGTGTTACAGGTCTATTAGTTAAATCTGTATCAAATGATGATGTAAAAGAGGTAGTAATACCTAAAAATGTCGATGGCTTTGATTTAGAAGTTAAATTTATCGACAATAATGTATTCAATAATTTTTATGATTTGACTAAAGTGACATTACCTGACTCATTAATTGGTATTTATGATGGTTCATTTAAGAATTGTATTTCACTTGAAACTATCAATTTATCAAATGTCACAACTATAGGTAGTGGTGCTTTTTCAGGCTGTAAAAAACTAAAAGAAGTTAATTTAAGTGAAAATCTTAATATAATTGATGACAAAGTATTTTCTAATTGCGAATCTTTGGAAACTATCAACTTAAATAATAATATAGAAACTATATCAGATTACGCATTTGATTCATGTAAATCTTTAAAGAATGTTACATTACCTAACAGTTTAATAAATATAGGTAGTGGTGCATTTAAAGATTGTGAGAGCTTAAATAATTTGAGTTTGCCTGCAACTCTTAAATCAATAGGTGATTATGCATTTTATGGCAACAAAAGTCTTGATACTATCGTATTACCTGAATCATTAGAAACATTAGGATATAAGTCATTTTATAATTGTTACAATTTGTTTAATGTGACAAATAACGCAAGTATAAATTCATCAATTTATGATAAATCAGGAATAAAAGAATATATTCACAAAAATATTATAACTTTAGATGATTATATGTTCACTTCAAATTATGGTATTTATTCGCTAATAAAATATACAGGTAGTGATGAGAATATAACTTTACCAGATTACATAAATGAAAAAACATATACAATTAATCAATATGCTTTTTATAAATCAAATGTAAAATCTATTACTGTACCTAATACAGTAACTAAAATATCAAATTATGCATTTTATGATTCTAAATTAGATTACATTAATTTTTCTGCTGATGAC
>JAILIY010000164.1 GCA_024695025.1 Acholeplasmatales bacterium | reverse complement strand
TTTTTAGCTACTGTATCAGTCATAACACCTGATGAAGTCATATTATTAATCATTTCATCATTTAATGTTAATGATTTAATTGCAGTTTCGTTAATATTTGAAACTTGAGTTAAATTCATTGAAATTAATGCATTTAAGAATTTTGATAATTCTTCTTTAACTAATGTGTATGCTAAAGAACCACCATATATATTTATTTGTAAAGAGTATGCTTCATCTTTTCTTACAACCACATTATTATTATCAATTATATTCTTTGATACTGTATCAGTCATAATATCAGATGATGTCACACTTGTTACTATAGTTGAAGATAAAACTAATGTGTCAATTGAGTTTGAAGTAATTGATGAAACATTACCAAATCCCATATTAACTAATGAATTTAAGAATGCTTCTAATTGAAGCTTAGTAATATCAAATTTAGTAGTTGTTGATTCATTTAAATTAATTGCTTCAAATTCTGTCACATAATCGCGATTTAAATTAACATAATCATTGTTTCCAACAACATCACTTACTGTTGAGACAAGAATGTTTGAACCTGTAATATATTGGATGTTATCTGATGTTATAGTTGCGTTATTGATATTGTATGAAACTAAATCAGCTGCGACATTTGTGCCTGTAAAATCAACTATATTTGTCAACAAGCTTACTAGTTCATCTTTAATAATAGATTTATTATTATTGTAATAATAATTTTCATTTATAATGAATGTATTATTAGTTAATAATTGTTTTGTTATAGTTGCTGAAATAATATAAGATGATGATGCAGTATTAATTTGATCATCAGTCAATACTATTTGTTGTAAAGTTATACTACCGATTTTAATACTACCTGCGGCTTGTTCTTCTTCAGTTCTACTAGTATCTATTACATTTACAAATCTTACTAATTGACTTAATTCATATTGTGAATATACTTCAATTTCATGAATACTTGATACTTTAGAATCTGATCCACCATCAACTAATATTGTAGAACGTTCTATTTCATCTTGAATTGCATTATAAAGTAATACATCAAATATCTCTGATGGATATAAAACTTCTAACTTAGAAGGTTTATTTTCTGATGTTTGATATTGTTCAAGCTGTGTTTCATCATTTAATGTAATAAACTTATTCATTACGTCTTCTAATACGATATTTTCAATATCAATATTAAGTTCATTTATTACATTTGCTAAATTCTTTAATTCTTCGTTTGAATAATATTTATATACATACTCAACACCCTTGTATGTATGTTTGAATTCATCAGTCATAACAGATTTTTGTTCTGGCTTAATGATACCATTTGGATTTGTTTCAGTTTCTTCTGTTAACATGTTGCCAACATTTACTGATATAGTTGCATATGTGACATTACTTTTTTCACAAATCTCAAGAATAGTTCTTGTGTCAGTACCATCATATGTTTTACCTAAATCACTATAAACTTTAGATAATGTTAAATTTAGATTTTTAACATTACTCTTCATTTTAATTGTAGTACCTTCTTCATCGTCTAAATCTATTGAATCGTCTCTTGTAAAGCCTACATATGCTTCAATAGATTCAAGCATAAATGGTAATTCAATAAACCAATCTGTACCATCAGTATAATCTAATAAAGTCTTATCAGTATCGTCATATTTAGCATCAAGTTGTAAATGTTCAGGAACAACTATTTGCTCTTTAACCTCGGCGTTATCATTTACAAAATAATTTACTACTGTTGTAGATATAATGTAACTTTTGACAATAGTTTTTCTATTAATCATGACATCTCTAACTAATTCATTAGATGATACATTATTACTATCTTCTGGTAAAATCTTTTGTACTTCTATCATGAAGTTATAAAGTTCATTATCAGTTACCTTATATGGTATAGAATCTTCTTCTAAATTGATTCTTACTACATTTGGAACTACAATTTTAACACCATTTAAGTCATGTGTTTCAACATAGTCACTTATTGTATAAACTAAAATATTACTCTTGATACATTCTTCGATTGCATCTTCAGGTAAAGCCTTAATAACCTTTAATAATTCATTAGTATCTGTTTCATTCATAACAGTTGAAATTGAAATGTTACCTTTATTAACAGTCTTAACTAATGCTTTAATTTCGCCTTCTTTAGTATCTGTTGATAACCACTCTTCAATATTTGAATATGATAATGGCATTTTAACATTTTCACTTTCAGCTAATTTTGATTTAGCAACACTTGAAATAGTACCTTCAATAATCTTATTATCAAGGATTACAATATATTCATCTTTAGAAAGTGAATCTAATAAATAATCTACATTTTCGTAATTTTCACTAGTTTCATCAAAATATGGATCAACCATATCTATGAATAAAGGAATATAATCAAATAAATCTAATAATTCTTCATTTGAAATCATATTGACAGTTGTGCCATCAATTAATTCATATGATTCACTTGGAATATATAAAGTTGCATCACCTAAATCTCTATTAGCTAAAATATATGCAGATAAATATGATTGTACAATTTTAGAATTTAAAGCATAATCAATTGCCTTAACATTATCTGAATTTTTTGTATTTAACATTTTAGCTATATTATCAATTAAATCTAAAACAGCACTTGTTGATGATGTATCAACACTATTATCAATTAAATCTAATAAGATATCTTTATTTGTTTTATCTCCTGCAATAGCTTCAATTGTATTTAAGAATTGATAGAATTCACCATGTTCAGTTTCTGATTCAATATAATTGATACTATCATATGCATAAGCATCAGAATAAACTTTAGTTACTTGTTTTGAAATCTTTTCACATACAAATGATGAATCTAAAACCATACCTAATAATTTAGAATTTTCAATTGATTCTTCTACTTCATTATATAATTCAATGTTTTCAGCATATTTAGCATGTGATGTGTCAAATACATCAAATATTGTACCTACGAACATAGATGCATCAATCTTACCACCATCATCAACATAAATGTTGTCAAATATAGTAACTAAATCGTCTGCAGTTGTTAATAATGATTGTAATTCAACTTGCCAATCTAAATCAGAATATTTACTTGAAAGTTTAGTAACATCATTTAATCTCAATTCACTCTTTAAAGGACTAACTGATGATTCTTCTTCATCATTCAAATAAATATTATTTATAGCTGTATATAATCTTGCAAAGAATGGATTTACTTCTTCTTTTCTTCTATCTGAAGAAAGAATTGATAAATCAGTTATTGCAGGAACTAAATTATCACATATTCTTGATACTTTAGCATATTTAGTATCTTCTGTTGTAGCACCAATAATAGATAATAGTGCTACTGCTAAACTTGCTGTATCTTCTCTTGTTAATAGATTAGTAATATCTAGTGTTGCAACTCCACCAATATCAGCTGCAGTCTTACCTTGAGCCTTAGCTTCTTTTTCTTCTGGAATATAATCACTTAGATAATCTTTCTTTAATATTATCTTTAATAATTCAACATTTTTTGCACTTAAATCTTCTGTAAATTTTAAATTATCAATATTATTAGCAACTGATTCAATTGTTGATAATATCAAATTGTTAAAATAAACCTTTGAATCAAAATCAATAAT
>JAILIY010000132.1 GCA_024695025.1 Acholeplasmatales bacterium | reverse complement strand
GATACAAGTGCTGCTTGTCATTTCCCTGATGTTCTTGAAATGCCATTTTTACCGCCCCTATATTTAGCAGATTTAGAAGGAAATGATATTTTATATAGAATAGGTTGCCCTACATGCTTAACTGGTGATGTAATTGGAAATTATAAATTTAAGGATAAGATAAATGTAGGTGATTTATTAGTATTTGGTGATATGGCACTTTACACAACTTGTAAGAATAATACCTTTAATGGTATGCCACTTCCTGATATCTATATTATGAAAAAAGATAAAAAAATCATTAAAATTACTAATTTCGGGTACAATGATTTTAAAATGCGTCTCGGTAAATTAGACTAAAATTAAAAGATAGGTTTTCTGCCTATCTTTTTTGTTATAATTATTTCAAGCGGGGAAATTGGTATGATTATAGATTTAGAAAAAGAAAATATGAATATAAGCGAAGCCTTATTTATTGCTCAACCATACGACACTATTTTATTAGAAAATAAGACATATGAAGAAGTAGTAATTATTGATAAGCCTCATCTTACATTTAAAGGAAAAGAAAAAACTAAAATATCATTTGATTTATGGGCAGGAAAAGTTGATATTAAAACAGGTAAAAAGCTTGGAACTACTGGTTCTGCGGTAGTTAAGGTTTTAGAAACTGCAAACAATACAACATTTGATTCAATCACATTTGAAAATAGTCATGTTAAACAATTTGTAGATAATGGTGAACAAGCTGTAGCTTTTAAAACATCTGCCTCATTCACATTAATTAAGAATTGTAAATTTATTTCATTTCAAGATACATTATATATCGATAATGGTTATATGAATTTAGTTATGGATTCATATATAGAAGGAGATATTGATTTTATCTTTGGTTCTGCGGATTGCCTTTTCTTAAATGTAGAGGCCGCAGCTAAAACAACTAAAGAATTAAGTTATTATACAGCCCCATCTACACTTGCTCAAAATAGATATGGATTTGTATTTATGAATTCTAAATTCTACCAATTAAATGAAACTAAATCATATATTGGAAGACCATGGTATCCATCTGGTTCTCCATCCCCAATTATTCCCAAACTTAAAATTGTAGATTGCCAATTGAATGGTAATATTGATTTAAATTATTTAAAGATGAGAGAAACAAATCCTAATTATCATAGATTATCATTTTATAATTCTAAATTAAATGATAAGCAAATAAATAATACTGATAATCTTGATTATCATGAATATAAAGAAGAAGTATTGAAATATTTTGGTATAAATTAACTTTATTTAAATTAAGAAGAAAAAATAACGGGCTGTCAGAAACTAATTAAGTTTCTTAACAGCCCGTTATTAGTTATAGTCTATTAAGATGTTAATGCATTTTTGTTCTAGTATAGATCTAGTGATATCTTCCATTTCTTGCGGAGTATTTTTCTTTAGATTACTCCAGTTACATAAAATAGAAGATAGAATTGAAACCTTTAAATCTAATAAATATGGATTATCGTATTTATTCTTATCATATCTTTTAATACAATCTTTTAATATACTTTCATTTTGAGTATAGATGATATTAATTAAATCTCTATGATATCTCCAATATTCAAAGAAGAATAATAATTGATTTTGTTTTCCAACTCGTTCATCTAGATATCTCTTATAGAAATAATCAAGCATTAGTTCTAATACTTCAATTACGTTACTAAAGTTTCTATAGAATGTAGATCTTGATATTCCGCATTCTTGGCTTATGTCCGCAACTGTAATATCAGAAAGAGGTTTAGTTAATAAAATACGTCTTAAACTTTTATAGATTTTGACTTGACTATCAAATGCTTTTTTATTAGTTTTAAATTCTTTCATTTAACGCATCACCCTTACTTTATTTTTATTATAACATTTAAAGTTATTTCACACAACGGGACAAATATGAGAAATTATGTGTTGTTGTTCAATATGTAAAAAATGTAAAAAGAATAATCTTTTATATGATATAATCATATTAAACGAGGTAAATACTATGATAAATTTTCATAAATTTAATTTCTTAGACTGTAAAAAGCTAAAAAACTATTTAGACGAGAAAAATTTATATTTATATGAGTATAATCCTTATTGGATTTTTACAAACGCAAGTTTTTATAGACCTGAAATTTGTTTTTCTAATGAATATGTATATATAAGATATAATTTACCTGGTACTGGTAAGGTATATTATCCTCCAATTAAGAATCAAGGTGGCAATTTAGAAATGACGCTACTTGATATGGAAGATGAATGTAATGAATTAGGTATTCCATTTTATTTAGGACCTATTCCTAATTCAGATAAAAGATTATATGAATCATTATCTTATAGAGTTTTACCTAATGATAATTTAAGTACATATATTTTTAATATGTCAGAATTATCTAATTTATCATTAAATAAGAATTTTAAGGCTGATATTAAGCAATTTAATAAAGAGCATAAGGAAATATTCCTTAAAAAAGTAAAAAAGGAAGATTTCACTCAAATAATCGAATTTATTTCTAAGATTAGAGATAAACAAGATGAGTTAGAGTTTTATCCAAAGATTAATCAATTAAAGGAATGTATGGATCACTTATATGAGCTTGATTTAATTGGTGTATTATTGCTTGATGAACAAGCTACTTATGGTTTTGCGATTGGGTCACTCATGGACAATTGTTTTTATTACCATTTGATGTTTTATGATAGTGATGTTGTAGGAGCATTACCAATGCTAATTTCAGCACTTGCTAAGTATGCTCAAACATTCTCTAGATTTGCTGCAATGCCAGCTCATAATGGTAAAAAGGAATTGATAGATTTATATAATTCATTAAAACCACTTAGAATTGAAAATTATAATGGTAATTTCAACGTTTAATATAGAAATATTAATAGTTTTTTTGTATAATTTAAATGTTAGTTATGTGAGGTAGAAAAAATGGAAAAAGATGAGATTGAGAAGCTACATGAAGCTTCACTTAAATTAAATAAGGAAGTTAAGGAAAAGTTAGCAAAGGCAGAAGCTGATGGGCAAAAGGTTCCTGAATCTGTATGGGCTGATGGTATTCCTGATAAGGTTGAAGAAAAGGATAAGATTCCTCAAGAAGAATTAATGAGTATGGCAGTAGATTATATCATGTCTAATATCGTAATTCCTAAGGGATTTAAGATTGAACCTGGTTTCCCAAGACCTCAATTTCCAAATATCATTTGTAAAAGAGATGGTTTAAAATACTCTATAGTAGTTATTCCATGTATTTATCCATCATTTATTACAATTGATGATAAGTCTAGAATTGAGTTTGTACAGACTTGTAAGAAGAATGATTTAATTCCTTTATATGCAGCTGTAGGATATAGATCTTATGATGAGGAAAGAGCAAAGGCAAAGCTTATATTAAGAGGAGATATTTTCATTACAACATTCCCTGGATTCATTGTTTTAGACGACAAAGAAACTCAAGAGTTTGATGTAAAAAAGGCTGAAATGTTCCGTCCATAATTTATAAAAATTATCACTATTTTTGTAATAAAAAAAATAGTTGACTTTGACATACAAATCAAATATAATTATATCGTTGTAACATGCACCACGTAGAAAGGGTCATTTAAATGGATGAAAACCTACCCTAATAGTGTGTCTTAAAAATAATAAGGAGGTAATACGACATGTATGCAATTGTAGAAACAGGTGGAAAGCAAGTTAAGGCTATTGTTGGTGAAGCAATCTATGTTGAAAAGTTAGAAGTTGCTGAAGGCGAAACTTATACTTTCGAAAATGTTTTATTAGTATCAGAGGATGGCAAGGCTGCTAAGGTTGGCGCTCCATATGTTAAGGGTGCTACAGTAACAGCTAAGGTTGAAAAGCATGGTAGAGGCGAGA
>JAILIY010000103.1 GCA_024695025.1 Acholeplasmatales bacterium | reverse complement strand
GATTCAGCACAAGTTATTAGTGATGTATTTAAAAAAGAAAATTGTGATTTAATTTTATGCCTTGGTGATATTTTATATCATGGCCCTAGAAATGATTTGCCAAACAATTATTGTCCAAAGGATGTAATAAAAATATTAAATCCTTTAGCCGATAAAATAGTTGCAATTAAAGGTAATTGTGAGGCGGAAGTAGACCAAATGGTTTTAGATTTTAAAATTAATGATTACATAGATATGAATTTAAATGGATTTGATGCTCATTTAGAGCATGGACATCATTTAGATGAATATAATGGAAATCCATATATGATTTTATATGGTCACACTCATATTCCTGATAAGAGTGTAAAAAATAATATTTTGTATTTTAATCCAGGTAGTATTACTTTACCAAAGGCTAATTCAAAAAGAAGTTATGCGATTATGGATAATAATATTATAAATATGTATGATATTAATGGAAAAATAATAGATGTTATTACTTTAAAATAAGCTGATTTTATAAAAAATCAGTTTTTTTTTATTTTCTCCAATAAAAATGCTTTTAGCATTGTTTTATATGTGTAGTTTAAAAAAAGCGCTATCATGAGCGCAACATTTATATAATCGAAAGGGAAAAAAGAAAAATGAAAAAGAAAAAGTTTTTAATTGGTTTAACAACAGCATTTTTATCTTTAGCAGTATTAACATCATGTGGTTCAAGCTCAAAGAATAATGATGAAAGTACTCAATCATCTGTTGTAGCAACAAGTGGAGCAACAAGCGCAGAAGCAACATCAGGTGATGCAGCAACAAGTGCAGATGCAGCAACAAGTGCAGAAGCAACATCAGGTGATGCAGCAACAAGTGAAGCTGAAGCAAGTACTTCAACTGCAGAAAGCACAAGTGCTATTAGTTATGATGTACCTGAAATAGAAGGTGAAACTTCAACATATGGATTTGGTGCTTCATATACTTCATGGCAAGAATTAGTAACACTAGCTGGAACAACTACTGATAAAAATGGTAATACAGTTTTAGCAAAAGCAGTTACAATAGATCAATTTAATTTCGCATCTAATGGAAAGAATAGAGTAGATGGTGAAGGTGATGCTTCAGTATATAATACTCAAGCAACTAATATCACTATTACTTTAAAGAGTAGAGGTTTTATAGCTTTAGATGGTAATTGGGGTTCAACTACAAAGACTGGTAAGATTTATATTAAAAATGGTTCAACATCTGTTTATGAATCTGAAACATTCACTGCATCAACATCTAATATATTTGGTTTTGCAACAGAAATTTTAGATGCTGGTACTTATGTGATTTCATCAGATGCATCTATTAGATTAAATAACTTATATTATACAAGAGAAGTTACAAAGGCAACTGTTACATTCCAAACAGAATATAGTAGTGCAGAAAGTAAAACAGTAGAAATTGGTGAAGCAATTGAATTACCTACACTATATCAAGAAGGATATGTATTTAAAGGTTGGTATACAACAAACGATTCAACTGGTACAAAAATTGATGATAATTATAAAGTAACTGGTAATGTTACATTATATGCAAAATGGATTGAATACGATCCAGCTAATTATGCGACAGTAATATTTAATACTGGCGACAGTGGCATTGAAATCCAAAATGCAGTAGTTGAAATAGGAACTGAATACACTGTTGATCCACTTACACTTGATGGATACCAATTTATGGGTTGGTTTACTGATTCAAATTATCAATATGCTTATACAGGTACAATTTCTGAATCTTGTACTTTATATGCTCAATTTATAAAGATTCATACAGTTACATATAAATATGATGATGGTTCAACAATTTCAACAGAAAAAGTATTAGATCAAGATGCAGTGGTTGAAATTCCAAATGTTAAAAAAATCTATGGAAAGCAATTTGTTAGTTGGACATTAAATGGTGAAACATATAATACTGATACAGTTGTTACAGGCGATATTGTATTAGTTGCAAAATATGAAACAATTGATACAACAGGTGATCAAGTTGTTGTTATGAATTCAGAAGGTTATCAAGAAGGCTTATATGCTGAATTTATGCAATTTGATACTGCAACTGAATATAATGCTTATGTAAAAGAAACTGATGGTACATATACTAAATTAGATTCTCAATTAATTAGAAAATATAAGACAGAAGACGGAAACAACACTTACTATAGAGTAGATGCAGTAGGTCTAGCAGCTGGTACTTATACA
>JAILIY010000093.1 GCA_024695025.1 Acholeplasmatales bacterium | reverse complement strand
ATAACATTTCCCATCATGCCAAATAGGGCATGGGTCTTCAAAGCCCTTGCCAGATATTAAAGGCCAAATTGGTGACCAATCACCTTTTTCAATATCTGTACATTCTGATACATAAATGCCTTCATCAGGAAATGGTATTAATGCATAAAATTTATTGTTGAAATAGCGTAGTGCAGGAGCCCAAGCACCAGCACCATGAATTACATTATTAAATCTTTCAAATGGTAATCTTTCAAAAACATGTCCAATTAGTTTCCAGTCTACTAAATTTTTACTTTTTAAAACAGGTACACCAGGTAAATGATTAAATGATGAAGCTATCATATAATAGTTTTCACCAACTCTAATACAATCTGGATCACTATAATCTGATAAAATAATTGGGTTTTTGTATTTCATATAATTACTCCTAACCAAATATTCTTGAAACGTCATTAAATGTTACATATATCATCAACAATAATAACAAGCCCATAAATACTAAATTGATAATTCCTTCAACCTTCTTAGGCACACGCTTTTTAGTTATCGCCTCAATTATTACAAATAATATTCTACCACCATCAAGTGCTGGTATTGGTAATAAATTGACGATACCAATATTAACTGTCAACATAGCCATAAAGCTTAAAAGAGGAATAAAGCCATTATTGACACTTGATTTAATCATTCCAAAGATTCCGACAACACCTGTTAAATTTGAGGCATCAACTTGTCTTACATCACTTGGGAATAACAATAATTTTAATGTCTTAAATATAGTTGTTGATTCACTAAAGAACATCTTAAATGCTTGAGGTATACATTTCATAGTAACATGTGTAGACGCGCTTACGCCTATATAATGTTCTATCTTATTTATACCTTGGCTTTTTAATACTTCATCTGTATAAGGCTTATAATTGTCTTTAGCCTTAATAGAATCTTCTATTGTAACTAATTCATAAACATCATCGTATATATCAGAAGTTTCTTTATCATCTTTAAGCTTATAATATTCTAAATAAATTTTAGGTTCGCCTTTACCGACATGTTCTTCCATTAAATATGTTAAATATCCCCAGCCAGTCAAAGACTTACCATCAACAGTTTCACCTAATACAACATCATATGTCGTTCCATCAATACTGATTTTAGTAATATAATCAGCAGTTTCAATATCATTTTTCCAACCAGAAAAATGCCTACCTAATCTCAAACCTAATTGACCTGATACATTAGGTACTTCTGTTAAGCCTAAATATTTTAAATCTAAACCGACATTAGAAATACCAATTGAATTTAAGATAGTTACAGCTTCCATTTCAAAATAAATTTGATTGTTTGAATCATCTTTTAATCCTTCAATCTTGTCAGTAACTAAATATACTTTAGTACTGTAATCATCATAGATTTTATCCATTTCATTTGAGAAATCTTTCCATGAATCAACACTAATAAGTGATGATGAACTTCCACCAACCATAGTGATTCTATCACCTTTTTTGATTGTATAAGCATTACCACCATTATTTACAGTTACTAATTCTGCTGGATAATCAGTTGATACACCACCAATTTTATTTGATGATTCATTGGCAACTCCAATAGAAAATGAAATGATAAAGAAAAGTACAAGTGCGAGTAAGAAATTCATAAATGAACCAGCAAATAGAGTTGCGATTCTTGGTAATTTCTTCTTTGATTCAAATGTTTTTTCATAAGGTACTAAAGGTAATGTTTGACCTTTTTCAAACAACAATTCACTTTCTTTACCTAATGTGTAATATAAGGCATCATTAGTACCAGTGTCTAATGTGACAAATCTTTCTTCACCACTTGCACCAATTAAATCTATATCTATTACTTTACCTCTTATTTCACATTCATAATTAGGATCAAGTACAACCTTTTTAATTTTATTTTCTTCATCTAAAATTAAACCAATTGATTCTTCTTTTTTGATATCATCATCAAAATATTGAGCATCAGCCATAGATACAAAGCCACCTATAGGTATAGCTCTAATACAAAACCTTGTTTCACCTATCATTCTTTTATAGATGATTGGGCCCATACCAATAGAATATTCATAACATAATATTCCACATTTTTTGGCAACAAGCAAATGTCCAAGTTCATGAAGGGATATGATTATACCTAATATTAAGATGAATGCTATAATAGACACAAATATTAAGCCTATTCCAGATAATGCTAAAAACATTATTCATACTCCTTTTTAATTCTATCCATAATCTCATAGCTTACTTTAATTACATTTTCTAAATTGTATTCAATACTCTCGTAAGCTGGATTAGTTAATTCTTTATAAATAATATCTTCTATTTGTAAGAATTTAATCTTATCATTTAAGAATAAATATACAGCAGCTTCATTTGAAGCATTTAATACTGCATAATAAATTCCACCTAATTTCGCAGCTAAATACGCAAAATGAAGACAAGGGAATCTTTCATATGATAATTTTTCAAAATGTAGATTTAAGCCAATTAAATCTAAACTTTTAGATTCTTGATATTCATGTGATGGAAAGCGTAGGGCATATGATATTGGTGTATGCATATCACTTACGCCAAGTTCAGCCTTTATAGTACCATCATTAAATTCTACCATTGAATGGACGATACTTTCTCTGTGTAAAATAGTATCGATTTTACTATATGGTATATCAAATAAATAATGTGCCTCAATTACCTCAAAGCCCTTATTCATCATAGTGGCACTATCAATTGTAATTTTTGAACCCATCTTCCAGTTTGGATGTTTTAAAGCATCTTCTTTTGTCGCATTTTTAATTTCATCACGACTCTTATCTCTAAAAGAACCACCAGATGCAGTTATAATTAATCTTTTGATTTCTTTTTTATCCTCGCCATTAATACATTGTAATATAGCAGAATGTTCTGAATCAATTGGTGTTAATTTTACATCATATTCTTTAACTAAAGATTTAATGATATCTCCTGCCACAACTAAAGTTTCTTTATTTGATAAGCAGATTTCTTTTTTGGCTTTAATTGCGTAAACTGTAGGCATCAAACCTGAAATACCAACTAAAGCATTAACGAATACTTCGTTTTCATATTTATGATATTTAGATACTTCAAGTAAACCTTCATCACCATAATAAATTTTAGGATTATATGAAAATGAAATATCATTTTTTTCTCTAAAAGATATTATTTCTGGTTTAAATTCTTCTACTATCTTTTTACCTAATTCTAAATTTCTACCTAAAGATAAGCCAATAACCCTAAATTCGTTAGGGTTATTTCTTACTATATCTAATGTTTGCATACCAATTGAGCCTAAAGCACCAACTATGTATAAGTTTTTCATTTATATCACGCCTTTATAAAATAATCATTAAAATAACAATCAACATAAATATAGCACTAGCAAAGAATGTTGAATCGAATCTATCTAATATACCACCATGTCCTGGGAATATATTAGAATAATCTTTAATTCCATAAGCTCTTTTTAATTTAGAAGCTAAAAGATCACCAATTTGTGAACATACAGATAACGCAAGTGTCATAAATATACAAATGATGATTTGAGTCGCTAAATTTAAATCTTCAAATGATGAGATTCTAAAAAATCCCTTATCAGATATTAATGTAAATGAAATGATAAATGCACAACCTACAACTAAAGCTGTAATTGTACCACCAATCGAACCTTCCCAAGTCTTCTTAGGAGATGTGACGGGTGCCATCTTGTGCTTACCGAATTTTCTTCCGAATACTAAAGCGAATATATCAGTAAATACTGTGATTAATAAGATGTAGGCAACATATCTTAAGCCCATCATATAAAGTACAGTAAATGCACCTACACAAACAGATACATAAATAGTTGAGATGAAAAGTCCTCCAACTTCACTTACGTTAAACTTAGGAATTAATACCATAAGTGACATATAAATAATGAATATAATTGTAAGTGATGTGATAGGTGTTGATAAAAATTTATCAAAATGAATCAAATCAATGAATTTACAAATAATTGGTTCATATTCAAATAAATTGTTGTATCCATAAGCTGATACAAAACCATAAAATGAGAATGTAATATTAAAATATAATAAAAGAGTTAAAATGACACTAGTTATTTTAACACCTAAAGGTATTCTTTCTTTTTTATCATACATGAATAATAATTCAAGTGATGCACCAACAGTTACGGCAATTAATAATACTTCCATAATTCTTACGAAAGGTTCGAAGAACATAGACAATACTAGGATTGGAACTAAAACTAAAATCATAACAGTCGCAGTAATAATTCTTTGTTTCATAATTTTCTCCTTTAGAATTAAAAAATAATTCGAAATGATTATAACATTTTACGTAGTAAAAATCTAGTAATAATGATAAAAGAGCTTAAATCATACGACTTAAGCTCAACTTTTTATATTGTCATTATTTCTTCTTGTTTTTTCTTAGTGATATTTGCGATTTCTTCAATCTTCTTATCAGTTAATTTTTGACAATCATCTAATGCGCCTTTTTCATCATCTTCAGGAAGTTCTAACTTCTTGATTTCGTCATTTAGATCACGTCTTACATTTCTGATTTGAACCTTAGCAGCTTCTTCCATCTTAGATACAAGCTTAACTAATTCTTTTCTTCTTTCTTCTGTCATCTTAGGTAATATTAAACGAATACCATTTGAATCAAGTTGAGGAGTTAAGCCAAGTGGAGATGCAAAAATTGCAGATTCAATTAATTTCATTGAAGATTTATCATAAGGCTTAATGTATAATTGGTTAGCCTCAGGTGATGAAATAGATGAAATTTGTTTAACTGGAGTAGGTACACCATAATAATCAATTTGAATTTGATCTAATAATGATGCGTTAGCTCTACCTGTACGAACAGTGTTTAATTCACGTTCGAATGAGGCTATAGCCTTATCCATTCTTTCTTCACCTTCTAATAAAGTCATTTCTAATTCTTCCATAGTATCCTCCTACTTAACCTTTACTAGGGTACCAATCTTTTCACCCTTAGCAGCTTTTACTATATTACCTTGTTTATTCATGTTGAATACAATTAATTGTAAATTATTATCCTTACATAATGATGCAGCTGTTGAATCCATTACAGCTAAGCCTTTTGCAAGAATTTCATTAAATGTTAATTCTTCATACATATGAGCACTTGGATTTTGACGTGGGTCACTATCGTAAACACCTTCTGTTTTATTTTTAGCCATTAAAACTACTTGAGCACCAATTTCAGTTGCACGAAGTACACAAGCTGTATCTGTTGAAAAATATGGGCTACCTAAACCACCTACGAAGATACAAACTCTTTTCTTTTCTAAATGTCTAATAGCTCTTCTTCTGATATATGGTTCTGCAACTTCATTAATAGGAAGTGCAGTCATACAACGAGATGGTACACCTAAATGCTCTAAAGCATCTTGAACAGCTAAACCATTCATGATAGTTGCAAGCATACCCATATAGTCTGCTTGAGCTCTATCCATACCTAATTCTGAGGCAGTTTTACCTCTCCAAATATTACCGCCACCAACAACGATACCAACTTCGATACCTAATTCGTGACAATCTTTTATTTGCATTGCAATGTTTCTTACTGTGTCAGCATCAATTCCAAATGGAGTATCACCCTTTAATGCTTCACCACTTAATTTTAATAATATTCTTTTATACATAATAAACTCCTATTAAATTCAATGAATAAAGTTTTTTTCAAAATATATTTTACCATATTATACATAAGATTACTAACATTTATTTTAAATAAATTTAAAAAAAATGACCTAATCGAAATTAGGTCATTAATTAATTATTACTTTTGAGCAGCAGCAGCTTGTGCAGCAACTTCTGCAGCGAAGTCTGTTTCTACCTTTTCAATACCTTCACCAACAGCGATACGAACAAATGTTACAACAGAAGCCTTAATTGACTTAAGGTAAGCTTCAACAGTTTGTTCTTGATCAGCCATAATATAGTTTTGGCATAATAAAGAGATTTCCTTTAATTGCTTGTCTAAACGGCCTGGTACAATTCTTTCAGCAATAATGTTTTCAGGCTTAGGTTTAGCTGATTGAGCATTTTCGTTAAGTGCAGTGTTAAGAATAACTTCTCTTTCACGTGCAACAACATCAGCAGGAATATCATCTTTTGATACATATTCAGGGTTTGAAGCAACGATATGGATTGCTAAATCCTTAGCAACGTTAGCATCAGCGCCGTCAACAACTGCAACAGCAACAATCTTACCACCGTCATGCTTATAACCACCGAATGCTTGATTATCAGTTTTTGTAATTACATTTACTCTTCTTAAAGAGATCTTTTCACCAATTACACCAGAAGCTTCAAGAATAATTGTTTCAACGTCTTTACCGTTTGATACAACCTTTAATGCTTCTTCTGTATTTGTTGCATTAGAGTTAACAATAATGTTACCTACTGTATCTAATAATTCAATAAATTTTGCGTTTTGAGCAACGAAGTCTGTTTGAGAGTTTAATTCGAATGTAACTAGCTTGTTGCCAGATACTGCGAATGAACATAAACCTTCAGCAGCAACAGCGCCTTGCTTCTTTGCAGCCTTAGCAATACCATGTTCTCTTAACCAAACAATTGCTTGCTCCATATCACCGTCAGATGCAGTTAAAGCCTTTTTACAGTCCATCATACCTGCTTCTGTTTTTTCACGTAATTCTTTTACCATTGATGCAGTAATATTTGCCATTTTCTGTTTCCTCCTAATTATTCTGCTTTAGTTTCTTCTTTTTTAGCTGGTGCCTTCTTAGCAGGCTTAGAATCATCCTTCTTAGGAGCTGCCTTCTTAGCTGGTGCTTTCTTAGCAGGCTTAGAATCGTCCTTCTTCATAGCTGATTCCTTTTGAATTTCTTCAGCTTGGTTGATTTCTTCCTTAGAATCATCGAACTTTTCAACTGCGCCACCGTTAGCTTCTACTACAGCGTTAGCCATAACCCAAGTTACTAACTTAACAGCACGAATTGCATCGTCGTTTGCTGGAATAACATAATCAACATCATCAGGATCGCAGTTTGTATCAACGATACCGAATACTGGAATATTTAACTTACGAGCTTCTAAAATTGCATTGTGTTCCTTACGAGGGTCAACAATGAATAATGCATCAGGAAGCTTCTTCATATCCTTAATACCACCTAAGAACTTTTCAAGCTTATCTCTTTCAGCGATTAACTTGATAACTTCCTTCTTAGGTAACTTAGCGAATTCGCCATTTGCTTCCATATCATATAAATCTTGAAGCTTTTTAATTCTCTTCTTAATTGTTTTGAAGTTTGTTAAAGTACCACCTAACCATCTTTGGTTTACATAGAATTGACCAGAGCGGATAGCTTCTTCCTTAACAGCATCTTGTGCTTGCTTCTTAGTACCTACGAAAAGTACTCTACCTTCATTTTTGCAGATTTCAAGTAATGCACTATATGCACTTTCGATTTGATCTGCTGTCTTTTGTAGATCGATAATGTAAATACCATTTCTTGCAGTAAATACATACTTAGCCATCTTAGGGTTCCATCTACGAGTTGCATGTCCAAAATGAACACCAGACTCTAATAATTGTTTCATTGAAACTACTGATTCAGACATTTTTAAATTTCCTCCATTTTATTTTTGTTTTCTGTCCTCTGCTTTCGTCATCGACTGCCTCCAACAAAATTTGCACACGACGGCAATCTCAAAAAGCATGTGTATTTTTTGTGCCTTTATCATATTATCATAAGATAATGTAATTTTCAAGTATAAAATCTATAAAAAAAATACTTAAGTATAACTTAAGTACTTTTCTTTTTAACATATTGTCAAACTATTTTTATTCTTTTGCGATTCTCGCACCACAATTTGGACAAAATGTCGAACCTTCTGGTAGTACAGAATCACAAAATGGACAAGATACTCTACATTCTTTTTTCATTTCTTTAATTGTGTTTTCTTTTGCAGCTTCCTTAGCTCCTTCATAAGCTCCTAAGGATGCACCATTATTTTTGTTTTCTGAATATTCTATATCTTGTTCATCGAGCTTTCCATCACCATTAACATCGCCAATTTCACTCAGCTTTTGCTTGTACCTGCTGTAAATTCCTACTGTGTTTAGAACTAAAACAAGGCCTAAAATTCCAAATATTGCAAGGGCAATTACTCCTGAGCCAGTTTCATTTTCAAATTCATATACTGAATTGCTATAAAGGTGTAAATAAACTGTATATTCTTCACCTACATTTACAGTATATGAACCACCGCTTCCTAAATCATCATCACCATGTCCATAATATGTTACTCCATTATAATCATATTCAAAATCATATATTTCATATGCACCTGTACTATCGTATGCCTTACTAGTTTTAGTAACAACAGCTGTTGCACTTTTAGGTGTTGCTATAACAAAAAATAACATAAATCCAAAAAAAATTAATAAAATACCAAATATTAAACTCGTAAAAAACGATATTGGTTTCCCATTACGACCCATACCGTAATAAGCTCCATAATATCTTCTACCATTTATATAATGTCTTCCGCCATAATATGTATGATGGCTTCTGTAGCCTCCACTATGGCCTCCGTGAAATCCTCCACCATGGCCTCCACTATGGCCTCCATGAAATCCTCCCATATAAACCTCCCTATTACTATATTGTTTTCTCGGTAATATTATATCACAATATTAATATCCTTCAAATTAAAAAAGTAGAGATTTCTCTCTACTAGATTATTGATTATTGTTAGCTAATAATTCGCTTAACTTTAAAGAAACTTCTTCTGGATTTAACAAATTATATATTTCTAAATTTTGATCATTTTGATTTACTAAAATCAATAGGCCATTTTTAACATAACATCTATTAACAAATGATAATTTAACATTAAGTGATGTTAATTTCTTTTGTCCTTTGTAATTGATAACTTTTCCACTAATTCCAGATTCATCTATTTTAAGATATTGATTTTTAATCATGAAATAGTGTGTAATATAATATCCTGCAACTGCAGCTTCAATACCAGCAGCAACAATAATAACTATGCCGAAAGCAATTGCTAAAACAATAAATGCTAATGCTAATACGGCAAAAACAATACCAATAATTAAATAAATATTACTTTTCTTAAATTTTCCTTCTACCATAATAGTACCTCCTACTTATATAATAATACAAAAAAAATAAAAAGAGAAACTTTTTTCTCTTTTTAGTGCGAATTTATAACTTTTATTAATCAATGCTTATATAATGCTTCTTTTCATTAGAAAATACGATGTCTTTAGTTAAATATGTAGATGAGAACTTAGTATCAACTAAACCATCTTTAGTAATTGACTTACCTTCGTCATTTCTATATTCACAATAAAGAGGTACAAATACATATCTTCTTAAAATAGGTTGGTTTTCTTTATCGAACTTATATACATTTAATGGCATATAAACTGTATCAAAGTAAATATTACATTGATTGTTATCTTTATAAAAATCATATAGATATGTACCCTTTAAAGTTGGATTTAAAGATGCGTCATCTAAATCAATTTCAAATGATACATTTAAATATGTATTAATGATTGATTCATCATCGAATAATTCATCTTCAACTTTATCAAGCATTTCAGCTAATAAATCTGCAGATTTACTAATTTTAGCATGATCAAATTGTAAAGCAGCTGCTTTAGTCTTTTGATATTTATTCTTCTTTTCCTTAATATATGATGTAATATCAGTTCTCACAGTAAATAACGAATTTTCATTATTTGGTGATAAATATATTTCATAATGTTTCTTATTTGCAACTTTCATATCTTCATCTAAGATAGTACCAGTTTCATTAGTAAAACCAGCATTTAAGCTAGTAACTAATTGAGTAGGAACACCTTGATCACCGATCTCAGCTGTTTTTGCAGCTTCAGTACATGATGCAAATGATAATATTGCAAATGATAATATACCAAAAAATCCAATTTTCTTTTTCATCATCATAATCTCCTTAATAAACAAAAAAATTATATCAAAATAACATTTTAATTACAAGTTTAAATTTTATTTATTACTATTTTTATTCTTAGGTTCTTTTTTAGCTCGTGGAAATGCACTATTATATGTACTTCTTACTTGTTCTATACTGACGTGTGTATATATTTGTGTAGTAGATAAGCTTTCATGACCTAATAATTCTTGAAGACTTCTTAAATCAAAGCCTCTATTTAACATCGCAGTTGCGAATGAATGTCTAATCATATGTGGTGAAATATGATATTCTTCACCAGCATCTCTTACCAATTTTTCTAATATTTTTCTGACACCTATTCTAGATAGTGATCCACCATTTTTGTTTAAAAATACATTGTTGTTTTCTAAATCTTTTGATAAATATAATAATTCTACTCTAAATGTAGTTAAATAATGTCTTAGACAATCTCTTAGTTCATCATACATTATTACTATTCTATCTTTTGAACCTTTACCATGAATTTTAATTGTTCTATCATTAAAATCAATGTCTTTTATTTTAAGATTACAAAGTTCACTTACTCTTAAACCACAACCATATAAGACACCTAATATACAGTAATTTCTATAACCTAATTTATCATTTAAATTGCAGCTATTAAATAGTGCTTTTATTTCTTCTTCTTTGATTAATTCAGGAAGTTTTTTAGGCCTTTTTGGCGTATCTAATTCCATAAATGGATTGTAATCAAATAGATTTTCTTTAACTAAAAATTGATAAAAGCTTGATAAAGCACTAATATGTTGATTTATAGTAGTTGCTTTATAATCTTTATTTTTTAAATAAGAAACAAAGTTTTGAGGTGCACGAACAGAGAATTTGAACAAAGAATTATCTTTGTTTCTAGCTGACTTACTTTCAATTAAAAAAGCACTGTAGTCATTAATTGTTCTTATGTAACTTTCTATAGTATTATTAGAATAATTTTTAATACTAGAAAGATGTATTTCAAATTCCTTGATTGCATCCTCGTTATTCATTGATTTTCTTTAGCTCCTCATTCATATCATTATATGCTCTATCTCTATATAATTCTTTTCTATTAGCTTTCTTATGTGCTATATTTAAATCCTCTAAAATACCAAAGTTAGCATTCATTGGTTGAAAGCCATCTGGACTAGACTGGCAAATATATAAGCTCATAGAACCCATAATAGTTGTTTTAGGTAAAATAATTAATTCTTTATTTTGTAAATATCTATCCATATTTATGGCCGCGTAAATACCACTAGCTGCACTTTCAACATATCCTTCCACACCTGATAATTGACCAGCAATAAATATATTTGGATATTTTTTAGTTTGATATGTTGGATTTAATATTTTAGGCGCATTTATATATGTGTTTTTATGCATGCGTCCATATTTAGCAAATCTTGCATTCTCAAGACCTGGTATCATTTGAAATACTCTTTTTTGTTCAGGAAATTTCAAATGAGTCTGGAATCCTACAATATTATACATACTCTTAGCTGCATCATCTTGGCGTAATTGGACAACTGCGTATGGCTTTTGTCCATCTGGTGTTTTTAAGCCAACTGGCTTCATCGGTCCAAATGTTAATGTTTGAGGTCCACGCTTAGCCATTATTTCAACTGGCATACAGCCTTCAAATACTTTGATTTCAAAATCTTTTGTTTCAACGCCTTCAGCATTTATTAAAGCATCATAAAATTTATCAAATTCTTCTTTTGTCATTGGACAATTGTAATATGATGGTTCACCCTTATCATATCTACTTTTTAAATAAACTTTATTATAATCGATACTATCAGCATAAATTATAGGTGCTTGTGCATCAAAAAAATAAAAATCATCACAACCGAATAGATTCTTTATTTCATCACATAAAGGACCACTTGTAAGTGGACCAGTTGCGATAATAGTTGGAACACTAGTATCTATTTTTGACACTTCTTCATTTATTACATTGACATTTTTTAAGCCCTTAATTACATCTGTTACATATTGACTATAGCCTTCTCTGTCTACAGCTAAGGCACCACCAGCTTCAACTTTGTTTAATCTTGCAGCCTTAATAATTATAGAATCTAATAATTCCATTTCATGCTTTAAAATACCACAAGCATTTGTATCAGCATCACTTCTTAGCGAATTTGAACATACTAATTCCGCAAATTTTTCTGTCTTATGTGCCGGTGTCATCTTGTTTGGTCTCATCTCATAAAGGTCAATTTCATAACCTTTTTTAGATAAATACCAACATGCCTCACATCCTGCAAGACCAGCACCAATAATGTTAATCTTCATATAATTTCCTACCTAAAAATAAGTCAGACTCTAAATTCTTTATAAAGTTTCTAACTAATTCTTTTTTCTCTTCCCAATACTTTTTGGCAATCGGAGTTACCATATAATCTTGATTCAATATGTGTGATGAGTGAATCCATAGTGCATCAAGGGCTGCCTCATAATTGTCGCATCCTTGATATCCTTGTGAAAGTAAATCCCAAACGATTCCCATCGCACCCTCCTCATCAAGTAAATCAGCTTCAAGCAATAAGACTAATTCATCGCTTGTATCCTCTTTTTTCAATAAGCTTTTATCTGAATGAAGGGCAATAATTCTTACTACTTCATCTGTAAATTCTTTGTCAAAGTTATTCTTTTCAGCATAGCTTTTAAAAATCTTTGCAGAATAAGCTGCGTGATTTTCTTTTCCTATAGCGTAACCACTATCGTGAAATATAGCCGCAGTAAACAATATATCTTTATTGCAATTAGGTCTATCTGGAGCAATTCTTTTAGCCCATTCATATACTCTATATGTATGAGTGATTCTTGATCTAAAGAATTGTGTTGGCTTTTTTGGCTTAATTGCATTATTCTCTTTTAAAACATTATGTACATATTTAAGCATTAATTCAAAGTCCATAATTATACAACTCGCTTTCATATGAAATTATAACATATTTATATTAAAAAATTAGCACTAAATTTAATAATTATTAATTTATTAATAAAGAAGAAAAAAGTCCGCAAAAACTAATTTGCAGACTTAAAATTTATATTACTTAATTTTAGCAATTCTTACAGTGTCACGAGCAATCATTACTTCTTCGTTTGTAGGGATGATCCATAATTGAATCTTTGAATCTGGTGTAGAAATCTTTCTTTCATCAGAGAAAGTATCATTTAATTTTTCATCAATCTTAACGCCTAATACACCTAATCTATTAGCGATATTTAATCTTAAGTGCTTTAAGTTTTCACCCATACCAGCAGTAAATGCGATTACATCACAACCACCCATATAAACATAATATGCAGCGATATAATCAACAATTCTTTTAGCTTGTACATCGAATGTTAATTTACATCTATGATCACCATCATTCATACCAGCAGTAACATCACGAGCATCGTTAGAACGACCTGACATACCAAGGTAACCACTCTTCTTATTTAAGATATTTACAACTTCAGCAGCGCTCTTGTTTTCTTTTTCACAAATATATGAAACAACAGTTGGGTCAAGGTTACCAGAACGAGTACCCATAGGAATACCTTCAAGTGGTGTTAAACCCATTGATGTATCAACACACTTTCCGCCCTTAACAGCAGAAATTGAAGCACCATTACCTAAGTGACATACGATAGTCTTAGTGTCCTTAAGTGGCTTACCAATTAATTCAGCAGCCTTTTCTGATACATATTTATGAGATGTACCATGTGCACCATATTTACGGATACCATACTTTTCATACCATTCATATGGAGTAGCATACATATATGCTTCTTCTGGCATTGTTTGATGGAATACTGTATCAAATACAACAACTTGTGGAACGTTTGGTAAAGCCTTTTGGAAAGCCTTAATACCAATGATATGAGCTGGGTTATGTAAAGGAGCTAAATCAGATAATTCTTGGATTTTAGCAACTACTGAATCGTCAACTAAACAAGAATCCTTAAAATATTCTCCACCTTGTACAACTCTATGACCAACACCGACAATTTCATTTAATGATTTTACGATGCCTTTTTCAACTAAAGTTTTTAATAATAATTCTACACCTTCTGCATGTGTAGGTAATACTGGATGAGTTTCTTCCTTTTTACCATTGTACTTAATTGTAAAAATACCTTCTGCTAATCCAATTCTTTCCATTACACCTGATGTAATAACTTTTTCTTCTGGCATTTCTAATAATTGGAACTTAATAGATGATGAACCAGCGTTTACTGCCATAATTTTAGACATAATAATTTCCCTCACTTTAATTAATCTTTATTGTTTTCAAACCACTTCTCAATTTTCATTAATTCTTCATTGAATTCACTTGCATTTGAGAAACTTGGTAGTTTGACCATGAAACATTTGTTATCCTTTTTACATTTTTGTAACATTAGGATAATTTTTGGTTTACCTGATTTAAACATATTATCAGGTAATTCTGATATACCTAATATAGACATATCAGTCAATAATTCTTTTTTGAATGATGAATCTTTATCATAATCAAAAAAATCATTTTCAACTATACCAATCATTACTCCATTATCTTTTAACCAATTCTTATAATGTAATATAGCCTCATATGGAAAATATTTATTATTTTCATATGTTGAATGTGGCATATCAAATATACACGCATCCATATTACATAATTGTAATGATAATGAATTTTGAAGATATAATTCAATTGGTGTATTTATTAAATCTGCTGTAAGCTTGGTAAGTTTGACCATTTCAGGATCCATATCACAAGCGAATAGATTTATATTCTTTCCATAGTGATTAGATACTGTAAGTAATAAATTACCAACACCACACAAAGGATCAACTAAATTGATGTCGCTATCCTTTATAACCTTAGTTAATAAATAGCAGATGAAAATTCCTAAAGTATCTGGCGTTGTATTGCCATTAGGTATTCTCATTTCCTTAAAGCCTCTTAATATAATAGCTTGCATGGCTTTTCTGACATCTTCAACAGAAAAATCAATGTTTTTTATCTTATTATATATCTTCTTTAATTTGTTGATATCTTTTTTATCTTCAAGGTCATTTAAAACCTCTCCAGCTAAGATATTATTGACTGTCATTTCAATCAAATCAAAATAAGGTTTATGATATATTTCATATAATAAATTATTAGATTCTTCTAGGCAATCATAGAACAATTCTAGATTTTCACTCTTGATGTCTTGCATAATTTAATTCACCTAAAATATTATATCAAACTAAAGTTTAGATGTAAACAATTTACAAATTTTTATTCTCAATAAAATATTATGAAAATGTTATACAAAATTTTATGCAAATTAAACCAAATAAGATTAATAACTATATTTATATATGTAAAGAATTACAGCATGTTAACAGTAAAAAATAAATGCCGAATAAAATTATATTTTCTAGTTGTTTTCGAAAGATAATTCGAATAATATTCAATTCAATTAAAACTAATTACATTTAAAATGCTCATTTTTGATTAAAATTCACTTGAAAGGGTTGATTTTTGTATAAAATTTTAATTTTTGGCATTTTTTTAATTTTTTTTCAAAAATATATTTAATTCATAAAATATTTGTGATATACTTATCGTGTCGTTTAATAAACGCGAATAAATTATTCATTAAGAAGAGGAGAATTTTATTTATGGCATTTAAAACAGAATATGCTAAGAAGGTTTATGCTGAATTAGAAGCAAAAAACGCTGGCGAAAAAGAATTCTTACAAGCTGCTAAGGAAATTACTGAATCTTTAGAAGTATATATTGAAAAGAATCCTAAATTACAAGAACAAAAAATATTAGAAAGATTCCTAGAACCTGAAAGATTCGTTCAATTCAAGGTTGTTTGGGTTGACGATAAGGGTCAATTCCAAGTTAATAGAGGTTTCCGTGTACAATACAATAGTGCAATCGGTCCTTACAAGGGTGGTTTAAGATTACACCCATCTGTAAATGCTTCTATTATTAAGTTCTTAGGTCTTGAACAAGTATTAAAGAACTCTTTAACTACATTACCTATGGGTGGTGGTAAGGGTGGTTCTGACTTCGACCCTAAGGGCAAGAGCGATATGGAAGTTATGAGATTCTGTCAATCATTCATGACTGAATTATATCGCCACATTGGTCCTGATACAGACGTTCCAGCTGGTGATATCGGTGTTGGTGGACGCGAAATTGGTTATTTATTTGGCCAATACAAGAGAATTCGTGATGAATTCACTGGTGTATTAACAGGTAAAGGTTTATCATATGGTGGATCACTTGCTCGTACACAAGCTACAGGTTATGGTCTATGCTACTATGCTCAAGAAGCATTAAAGACATTAAAGAACACTTCTTTTGAAGGTAAGAGAGTTGTAATTTCTGGTTCTGGTAACGTTGCTATTTACGCTTGTGAAAAGGCAACTCAATTAGGTGGTAAAGTAATTACATTATCTGACTCTAATGGTTATGTAGTTGTTGAAAATGGTATCACTCCTGAAATCTTAGCTGTAGTTAAGCAAATTAAGGAAGTTGAACGTGGTCGTATCAAGGAATTAGCTAACCGTTGTCCAGGTGTTGTTTATCATGAAACAACTGCAACAGACAGAGTATGGAACACTAAGTGTGACGTAGCTATGCCTTGTGCTACTCAAAACGAATTATTATTAAAGGATGCTGAAACATTAGTTAAGAATGGTTGTATCGCAGTTTGCGAAGGTGCTAACATGCCTTCTGAACTTGAAGCAGCTAAGTACTTAATCAAAAATGAAATCATCTTCACTCCTGCTAAGGCTTCAAATGCTGGTGGTGTTGCAACTTCTGGTCTTGAAATGAGCCAAAACTCTGAAAGATTATCTTGGACATTCGAAGAAGTTGATCAAAAGTTACACAGCATTATGGTTAACATCTTCAATGCATCATATTCTTGTGCTTGTGAATATGGTTCATCTAAATATGACTTATTAACTGGTGCAAACATTGCTGGTTTCAAGAAGGTTGCAGAAGCAATGGTTGCTCAAGCAATCTAATTAAAATTCACTTTTAACCTTTCAAAAAAAATGAAGGCTGAGATTAATAAAATCTCAACCTTCTTTTTTTATTCTTTAATATCTTCTAAAGATACTTCCGCTATGTCTTCCTGTACTTCCTGGTGTTGGTTCTGTTTCATCCTTTGATGTATCATATGATGAGCTTGAAAGTGCTGGAAGTGGAACTTGGAATGAAATACCAAATGTCTGTGAATAAGGAGTATGTGCATAATTCATAATTTTACTTGATACCAAAAAATAATCATATGTAAAAGTATCTGAATCATCCCATGTAACATCTACACCATACCACACGCCATCTATTTGACAATAATTCCAGGCATGACCATTGGCTTGGCTTTGTGAATAACCAATTACTATTAGTGATGTTAAATCTATTCTATATGATAAGAATAAATATAATTTAGCATATGATTCACATACACCAGCTTTATTTATAATACCCAAAATGTTGTGTGCGTAGGCTTCATTACTTGCATTACCGTCACTGTCATATGCATATTCCATATTATTACATAAATAATCATGAATCAATAAAGCTTTATTATAATCAGTCACTTCTTCTAATTTATTATATTCTTCTTCAAAATCTTCCACAAAATCAATTATTTGTAAATTACAATTGTTTCTATCTTCTGCCTTTGCGTATTCTTCACTGCCTAGTAGATAAAAATAATAACCATTACTACTTTGTGAAACTGTGTATCCTGTAAATAAGAAGTAAAAAATTGGATTTTCTTCTATCATTGTCATCCATGCAGATGCAATCACATCAGTATATCTATAATTAGTATATTCATATTTATCAATAACTATATAATTAAATGAATCATCCTTGATGACTTCATAATCATAATCAGATGTCAAGCAAACATATGATGCATCATAAAATGATTCGTAAACATCTGTTAATAGATCTCCATAATTTACATCAAGTGACAATAAATTGTATCCATACATGTCATTATAATCATCTACATATTGATCAATTTTTTCTTTAACAGTTTCATCATATACCATAACTTCAGTACTAGATTCTTTTGAATCATCATTATTTGTATTTGATGTGTCTGTTGTCGTATCATCAGTTTCGTCATTTTTTGTCTTATTTTCGTAAGCTACGGTATCTATTTCATCAAAATCAATAAATTGTTCAGTTATATCACAGCTAGTAAAGCTTAGTAATAAGCCTAATGATAATGCCGATACTAATATTTTTTTCATACCTCTCATAAAAAAACACACTCCTTTTCTTATCTACTTAAATTATAAATAAAAAGAGTGTGTCAATTATGAAACAAATTTGTTAAATTATGTGAACTAATTTAAATATATGAATAATGATAATTAGATGATGACAATGTCGGAAGTGAAACATTATATGATAAGCCATATTCTTCACTGCCAAATGGTGTATGTTCTTCTTCCATTGTACTTTTACTAACTAATAAATAATTGTCTTGACTAGATTTTATTTTTTGGTCATCCCATGTAACATCTACGCCATACCAATTTTCATCAACCATAGTATAATTCCAAGCGTGACCGCCGCTACCAGATGATGTTTCTGCTGTCCCTGTTACAACTATTGTTGTAAGACCATAGATATCACATAATAATTTATAGCATTTAGTATATCCTTCACATACTACACCAGCTGTATTTACTACACCAATAATATTGTGAGCATAGGAAGCATTATTAGCTGTTTTATTTCCATCACCATCAGTAACGTATGAATAATCTACTCTATCAATTAA
>JAILIY010000069.1 GCA_024695025.1 Acholeplasmatales bacterium | reverse complement strand
TATTTTTATGCTGGTTTAATAATTATTGAAAAAGAATTCTAAAAATGATAAAATAATGATAGTGTATATAAATTTCTTTTATAGAAAGGGATTGATATTTTGAGCTTTAAATTGATGAAGTTAATATTCAACATTGTAGCGATTGTATTTGTTATATTATCGTTCGTTTTATTAGTATTTAATTCAATCAATGTTGAAATTAGATGGTATGGTGTATCTTATACATCAAACCTATATAATGGTAGTGGTGATAAAGTTAAGGTTTTAGTTGATTCTTTATCTAAAGAAGCTTCAGGTTACGATATAGCCTTTGGCGGAAAAGGATTTTCAGGTTCTTTTTTAAATCAACTTATAATTATTCTTTTAGCTGTATTAGCATTTGTATTATTATTAAGATTTATATTCTCATTCATTGAGAGATTTAATAAAATTAATGTAATATTTGGTCTTGTTGCCGGATGGGGAATTTTATTGATTGGTATATTTATTTGGCTTTTCCCAGTATTTGCTAAATTCTCAAATGATATATTATCTGTCATTAAAGAAAAAGATGAATTTGGATATGAAGTTATCGTATCTAAGTCAATGACTCCTATGGTGTTCTTTTCTGGCCTTGTAGCGGTTTTTAGTGGTTTATGCTCACTAATATCTATCCACTTAAGATTCGATTAAAATAAGCAAAGAAAAAATGGAATTTTTGAAATTCCATTTTTATTTTTTTATTCTGTTTTTTCTTCTTCAAAAGGAGCTTCATCTAAAGAATCATCATTTTGAGTTTCATCAGCAGAAACTTCTTCATTTGTATTTTGAACATCTTGAGCTTCTTCAGTTTCTTGAGCTTCTTGAGTTTCTTCATTTGAAGTATCTAAAGCTTCTTCAGAAGGAGTTTGTTCTTGATTAGTTTGTGCTTCTTGAGTAGCTTCATCAATTTCTTCTTCACTATATTCTTCATCTTCAGATTGACTCATTAAAGCTTCATATTGTTCCTTAGATATTTCGTTTCCTTCAGAGTCCACATAAATTTCTTCTTCAACATATTGAGAAGATTGTAATTCTTTTACTAGATCGTCTGGGTTTAAGAAATCTGCTAAATCAGAATCTAAGTCGATATCTGAAGATATTTGAATAGCTTGAGCCTGTGTAGCTTGAGCTTGTTTTTCTTGTTGAGCCTGTTGGGCTTCGAAATTTTGCATAGCAAGTTCGAAAGATTCACTGTTGAATTCTTCATCGAATGTCATTACTCTATTTGCAAGTCTAATTCCGTTAAAGTATGATTTCCAATTTGCGTATAATCTATAACCTGTTTTACCTAAACCAAAGCTTAAGAATTTTTTACCACGAGTTCTACCTAACGCTTTAGCAATTACATTATCTTTATGAATTACTCTAAAGTATCTTTCATTGTCCCCTGCACACCAGATTTCATCTTCTTCAAATTTAATGATTCTTCTTATAAAATAATCATCATGATCTTTGTAAAAGATAATATCCTTTGGTAAAAGCTTCGCATAGGCTCTTAAATGGACGATATCGCCGTTTTTGATTAAAGGCTTATTGATATTTGAGTTCTTTATTAAAAGTCCTCCAATTAGACCTGCTTCAATTCTTTCAAGTACGACCTCAAGACCATTTAAATCATATTTTTCGTTTTCTTCTGTTTTTTCTTCTTCAGTTATTTCTGTTTCAGGTTCATCTACAGATGTATCAGTTGTATCTATTGTTTGATAAATTTCATCAATAGATTGTTCTGTATTACTTTTACGTTTTCTCATACTGATACCTCCTCGTATAATATCGCAAATCTACATAATAATTATATATGTAAAGTCGTTTGAATTCAAGTATTTAAGTTTAATCGACTTCCATTAGAACAATATAAATGAGCACATTTAAGTGCCCATTATATTATTTAATTATTTTCATCATCGTCAAACAATGATATTTTTACATATCCAACTTCTTTGTTAGATTGTTTTTTCTTGTTTTCTGATTCATCAACTTTAGGCTTAATTACACCTTTTGTTTCTTTTTGTAAGATTGCATCTAAATCATCTAATATTGACATAGGATCACTTGAATTATTAGATTTTAATGGCTTTTCCATCATTATTCCACCATCACTATCTAAATCATCTGTTGAAAATAATTCAATCTTTTGTTCCTCAAGATAATCAGGTGATACGATATCATCTGGTTTTTGTGGAGCTTGAATAATTACTTTTAATAATTCTACATTATCTGTATTTTCAATTTGTTTTCCTGCATCACTTACATTATATTTAAGTGAGAATGCATCAACTGTATCATTACTATTTTTGTATACTAAATAGATAGGTACATCTTCTTTATATTGATTAGGTGTCATCTTACATGCATCTACAACATAATAAGGATTTGCCTTAACTGCCTTAATTGCACGTTGACCAGTTCTACCACGTTTAGTTAAGACAAAATCAGTTACTTTCATTCTCTTAACTGTATTTCTTGATGTGGCTAAAACTAAATCATCATTTTTGTTTGCATATACACTTGATACGACATAGTCTGTTTTCTTAAGGTTAATACCTTTTACACCGCCGGCATTTGTACCATAAAGTGCAACATCAGATGCTCTAAATCTTAATACTTCTGATTCATGAGTTACAATTAATATTTCAAGTGGATCTTTAATGATATCTACACTTATTAATTCGTCATCATTTGATAATTTCATACAGCGAACTGGTTTGGTATATCTAGATACTTGGAATTGTGATAAAAGTGATTGCTTAATAGCACCAAGCTTTGTTGTAAGTAATACTTGTTCGCCATTTAAAAGTGATTTAAATGAATATACAGCTACAAATTTTTCTTTTGGTGCTGTAGATACAATAGATGCTATATAAGCACCGAAATCCTTATATTTACATTCAGGAATTTTGTATACTGGTAAATAAATATAATTACCAAGTGATGTAAATATAATTAATGTATCTAGTGTAGATACTTCTTTTAAGAATAAGATTGAATCATTATCTTTTAAACCGTTAGTTTTAGATTGATTATATGATTTTAGGTTAGCACGCTTTAGATAACCTTCTTTTGATATACAAACCATTGTTTGTTCATCAGAAATTAAATCAGTTTCATCAATCTTAATTTGTGCTGATTCATCAGATATTAAAGTTCTTCTTGGGCAAATTAATACCTTATTCATTTCAGCTAATTCTTTTTTGATTACTCTTTGTAATTCTTTTTCACTTGAAAGAATCTTTTTATAATTTTCAATATTATTCTTTAATTCAGTAAATTCAGCCTTAAGTTGTTCAATATCTTGGTGAGATAAAGAATACAATCTCATCATTACGATAGCTTCAGCTTGTTCAGGTGTGAATTCTAATTGTTTAACTAAGTTATCGATAGAATCTTGTTTATTTTTAGATGCACGGATAATTGCGATAACTTGATCTGTTACAACCTTATCGATTAATTTAATTAAACCGATAACGATATGTAATCTTTTATTAGCTTTATTTAATTCAAAATTTGTTCTATTTGTAATAACTTCCTTTTGGTGAGCAATATATGCATCTAATATAGGAAGTACACCTAATTTCATTGGGCGTCTATTACAGATAGATACCATGTTGTAATTGATGTTACATTGTAAATCTGTATTTTTAAAGAAGAAATTAATGATAGCTTCTACGTTAGCACCCTTTTTCAAATCGATTGCGATACGTAAACCATCTCTTCCTGATTCGTCACGTATGGCATCAACATCAGGAATTTTACCATCAATTCTTAATTGTTCCATCTTCTCAACAGTTTTAGATTTAAATGTATCATAAGGAATTTCTGTGACTACGATTCTTGTATTGCCGTTTGACATTGTTTCAAGTTCATATTTACTTCTTACAGTAACTGAACCTGTACCAGTTAAGAATGCTTCTCTAATTCCATCTCTTCCCATGATGATACCACCAGTTGGGAAGTCTGGACCTGGTAGTATTTCAAGTAATTCATCTATAGTCATGTTAGGATTATCAATACGAGCTATAGTTGCGTTTACTACTTCGTTAATATTGTGTGTTGGAATATATGTTGCGTAGCCTGATGAAATACCCATACAACCATTTACTAAAAGGTTAGGGAATTTAGCAGGTAATACAGTTGGTTCTATTTCTTCTTCATCGAAGTTTGGAATGAATGGTACTGTACTTTTATCTATATCTTGTAATAAATAATCTGCATTTTTGGCAAGACGAATTTCTGTATAACGCATAGCGGCAGGACCATCGCCATCAATTGAACCATTATTACCGTGCATATCAATTAGAGGTACACTCATTTTCCATACTTGTGACATACGCACTAATGCTTCATATATAGATGAGTCACCATGTGGGTGATATTTACCCATTACTTCACCTACGATACGAGCACTCTTTTTGTATGGTGCATTTGATGTTACACGAAGGGCGTTCATACCATATAAAATTCTTCTTTGAACTGGTTTTAAACCATCTCTAATATCTGGTATAGCACGCTCTTGAATAATATATTTAGAGTAACTACCGAATCTGTCGCCAATGACATCTTCTAGTTTTATTTCTTGAAATTTTTCCCTAAGGAAGACATCTAATTTATCTTTAACTGACTTAGCCATTATTCTTCCTCCTCAAGTGTAAATGATACATGGTTTTCTAACCAATCACGACGTCTGTTTGAGTCGCTACCCATAAGGATTTCAACTTGTGCTTCAGCCTCACCTAAATCCTCTAGATGAACTTGAATTAAAGTTCTTGTTTCTGGGTTCATTGTTGTTTCCCATAATTGTTCAGCATTCATTTCACCTAAACCTTTGTATCTTTGGATTAATGTTGGACATTTACTTTCGGCAACAATTTTATCTTTTTCTTCATTTGAATAAGCATAAATGATTTCTTCTTTTTTACCACGTCTAGTTACTTTAAATAGTGGTGGTAAGGCAAGATATACTCTTCCATCTTCAATAAGTGGTCTCATATATCTGAAGAAGAATGTTAATAATAATACTTGAATATGGGCACCATCATCATCGGCATCGGTCATGATGATTACTTTTTTATAATTACATTTCTTTATATCAAAATTAACACCATAATCAGCACCTATAGTGTAAATCATAGTTGCGATTTCTTCATTTTTTAATGCTGATTCTGCATTGGCCTTTTCAGTATTTAATACTTTACCTCTTAAAGGTAAGATTGCTTGATATTTTCTATCTCTACCTTGTTTTGCAGAACCTCCGGCTGAATCACCCTCAACAAGATATAATTCATTAATTTCTTTATTCTTTTCACTTGTTGGGGCAAGCTTAGCACTTATATTCTTTTCTCCTTTGTCTTTTTTATCAAGACGGGCTTGTTCACGAGCCTTACGAGCTTGTTCACGAGCTTGAGCTTCTTTTAAAGCTTTAGCGATAATCTTATTTGCAACTTCTTTGTTTTCAAGTAAGAATATACCTAATTTTTCTGTCACAACTGAATCTACTGCATTTTTAGCTTGAGGTGTACCTAATTTACCTTTGGTTTGACCTTCAAATTCCAAAAGCTTTTCTCCGATTCTTACAGAAACTATAGTAGTAAGACCTGCACGAAGGTCTGTACCTTCAAGTTGGTCTTTTTCTCTTATTAATCTATTGTTGTGGGCATAGTCATTAAAAGCTTTTGTTAAAGCAGATTTAAAACCTGTAACGTGAGTACCACCATCACCTGTTTTAACATTGTTTACAAATGATACGATTGTATCGTTGTATGATTCTACGAATTGAAGTGCAACTTCTACTTCGATTTGTTCTTTTGTATCAGGGACATTATAATTTCCTTCAAAATATGCAACTGGATGAGAAGGCTTCTTATCCATATTTAAGAATGTTACATATTCTTGAATACCATTTTCATATACGAATGATTCTTCTTTTTTAGTTCTTTTATCTTTTAAAACCATTTTTAGATTTTTAATTAAAAATGCAGATTCTCTAATTCTAGTTTTAATAGTATCAAAATTATATACAGTTGTCGTAAATACCATAGGATCTGGTTTGAATGTTACAGTTGTACCAGTCTTTCTAGATGGGCCTAATTCCTCAAGTGGATAAATTTTCTTTCCACCATTTTCAAATCTCATTTGGTGAATTAAACCATCTCTATAAGATGTGGCAACCATATAGCTTGATAATGCGTTAACAACAGATGCACCTACACCATGTAGACCGCCAGATGTTTTATATCCTGATCCTTCGCCACCAAATTTACCACCAGCATTTAGTTTTGTATAAACAATTTCCATAGTGCTTTGGCCTGTTTGATGGTTCTTTTGCCATGGTACACCTCTACCATTATCTTCTACTGTGATAGAATTATCTTCATTTATTGTTATAATTATTTCTTTACCATAACCGGCTAGCGCTTCATCGATTGAGTTATCTACGATTTCCCAAACTAAATGATGAAGTCCTCTTTCGTCAGTTGAACCTATGTACATACCAGGTCTTTTTCTAACGTGTTCTAGTCCTTCAAGTACGGTTATGGAATCTTCATTATAAGTATTAGTTGCCATATTTCCGACTCCCTTCATTAAATCTTATTTTAACATTTAAAACAAGAATAATCAATCAACCAAGCCATTTTTTAAACATTTAGGTTATAATGAAAATTTATTGTTTTATATCTTATCATAAAATATTTTTATTTAGTTAAAAAATATAGACAAACTTAGTTAAATCTTATCTTTATTTATAAATAAAATTAGTGTATAATACACTTTGTCGAAGGTGAATATAATGTTTTTAATGACAACAAGAGGAACTGTTGATATTATAATTGCCATCTTCTTTTTATTGATATCATACCTAATTGGAGCTATCCCATTTGGTATTATAATTGGTAAATTATTTAAGGGTATTGATATAAGAGAACATGGTAGTAAAAATATAGGTTCAACAAACGCAATTAGGGTACTTGGAAAAAGGGTTGGCTTTTTGGTATTTTTCTTAGATGTATTTAAAGGAATGATTATGATAATCATCGCAAGAATACTTCACGAGAATGATATTTTCTTTAAAGAAGCTATTATAACTAATAATATTAATGTAGATTATTTAATGATTGGTGTCTCAGCAATTATTGGACATTCATTTTCTATCTTTATTGGATTTAAAGGTGGAAAGGCAGTGGCAACAAGCTTAGGTGTAATATCAATAATTTGCCCTATCGCATCACTTTTATGCTTAATAACATTTGCGATCACATTATTTGCTACAGGTTTCGTATCACTTGCATCAACATTTGCAGCGATCACAGTAACTGCAACTATGTGGGTATTTTATGGTGTTGGTGTTAAAGAGACATCATTTGCTACATATTTTATATCTAAACAAAGCTTACCTGCATGTCTAATCGTAACTACAATGGCTGTTTTAATAATTTTAAAGCATAGAAAGAATTACATTAGATTATTAAATGGTACAGAAAATAATTTTAAAAAAGCTAAGCGCGAAAGAAAAATGAAAGAGAATCAAAATTAATGATTCTCTTTTTTGTTTTATTTATGTAAAAAAAATAGGTAAGGTTCCCCAACCTTACCTAATATTTATCCCTTTAAAAATTATGCTTCAACGATTGCATCAACTGGGCATACACCTTGACATGCACCACAATCAATACATACATCTGCATCGATATGAGAAACATCATCAACAGTTATAGCACTAACAGGACATTCACCTGCACATGCACCGCATCCAATACAAGTATCTTCTACTACTTTTCTAGCCATAGTTAAATTCCTCCTTATTGTTACTATTTCTACTTATAATATATATCAAAAAATAAAATTATGCAATATATTTTTTGTTAAAATTTTCTTTTTGTTGTGCGATTTTTTAACTTTTTTAAGGTTTTGTATAACTAACTTTATAGTTAGTCAAATCGAACACTTAAAAAGTTAGTTTTTGGAAACTTTTTGGTTAGTTTTTGGAAACTTTTAATGTTAGTTTTAAGAAACTATTCTTCTTCTATATTTTAAATATGTTTAATTTATGTTTATAATAATTATTATTTCCTTGAAATATTAATTTAAAAATAGTATTATATTAATGTATTTTTAATTAACGAGGTATATTATGGAATTTGAAATTTGGCAATTTATATTAATAATTTTAGTTGTTATTATTATCAGTGTTGTTGTAACATTCATAGTAACAAGAAAATTATTCCAAAAACAATTAAAAGATAACCCACCTATGAGTGAAGCTGCAGTTCGTGCAATGATGACTCAAATGGGTAGAACTCCATCTGAAAAACAAGTTCGTGCCGTTATGCGTTCTATGAACCCTGATGATGGAAAAGAAGATAAGAAAAAGAAGAAAAAGTAATTTTGAAGCATAGTAATATGTACCCAATGTCAAGGACATTTATAAAAAAAGGTATATGTTATTAATAAGGAATCAATCCCCTAGGGGATTCGCGGTCTAGATTGAAGCTGATTATACATTTGTACTTTCAGCTTCTTTTTTATGTAATAATTGAATTCCACCTCCAAGTAAGTATATACGATATTCAACTGGAGTTTTTTTACCTAAATCCCATTGATATTACGATATATCCACGAGATATTTCTATATAGAAAGATTCATTAATTAGAATAACAGTGAATTACAACATATTATTCTATCTCTTAATGACTATGATATTAACAAAAACAAATCTGCTATGATGCTGAATTTGACTCATTCGAAGATTCACTATTACATAACTTATGATACTGATATTTCAATCCCCTACTAAGTTATGTTTTATAGTATCTCTATTAAATTGTGATAATACGATTTTAGATAATCCATGTTGATTTACTGCCATAATAAAAATCCTCCTATAATACTTTCTTACATTATAAGAGGATGAAATATCAGTTCATAGATGGAAATCTTTTATGGATACCAAATAATATATAAATTGCGTTAATACATTGTTAAAAAAGGAGTTAGCCTTAATAGGTTAACTCCATATTTTTTTGATTTTGTGTTTGGACTCCAAACATGCCAAGATATGCTCATTTTATTTAAATGCGCAGTTTTGGCATAAAATCTTATCTTGCTTATAATATTTAATCAAAGTAACATAAAATAAAAAAAGGGTATACTAACATACCTCTTTCTTTTTGCTCATCAAAGATGATCTGAATCCTGCAACAATAAGCCTCAGCATAACCAATCTTAAAGTCTAGACTCAACTTTTTTATCTACCTATATTATAATCCTTTTTTTTTAAAAGTAAATAGTTATTATTTTATTGAATATATTTTTTTCAATTCTGAAAATACTTCTATATATCCATCAGTTGATATTTTAATTGCAAATCCATCATAGTTAGATAATTTTTTAGCAGCTGCTCCTCTACCTCCACCTGATGATCCTGCATCATTTGTAATAATGGCCCCAAACGATATTATGTTCCCGTCCAAATCGATTATACATGCACCATCTAAGCCAATCAATTCAGCACGTTTTTTCCTATCCATTTCATTAAACTTCGAACTTTTCAAAATTTTCTTAACAAATATTCTTTTAGTCAAACGCTTAGTAATATCCTTTTTCAAAGAATACAATTCAGGGATTGAATCAACAAGTTTATCCAATTCTTTTTTATCATCATCCGAATAATCTTCGTGATTAATTAAACTATCTATTTTATTGCTTTTTAACCTTAAATCATTTCCTTTAAGAATATTATATTTTTTTTCAAACTCACCAAAAAACAATTTACTTATCTCTTTATCACTATTTAAATCATCTATTTCACTTAAAATTTCATCTTTATATAATTTTTCTTTATTATTAATCACTGCAATAATTCCACCAGTATGAGAAAGAGAGACATCAATAGTCGTAGCATAAATATTTTTTATTAAATCATCACTTTTTTCAGAGATACAAGGAACTTTCTTTTTTATAGTTTCGATAAATGTAAATCTACTAAAATTCATCCATTTTCCGTTTCTCTTTATAAACCTAATTTCTTTATTCTTAGCAATTACTAAATCTCCACTTTGAAGTAAAAATATACCAACCAAGTCACCTGTTACATAATATGAAATTATCTCAAAAAAACGATATGGTAAATAACTGTCTTTTATTTTACCAATTTCTTTTATCGATTCATTGTCATACAGTTCTGTAACTGTGACAAAATCTACAAAATTACAATACGAATCAACTTTAAACAATGAACTCATACCATCACTCAAAACAGCTGAATATTCATCATCTAAAAAAGATAAGAAATTCGAATTATATAAAGAGATGTCCTGGTTTTTTTGATGAAAGACATTGTCTACTAAAAGTCCATAACACAACTTATGTCCTTCGTATGTTTTTTGTGACCAATTTTCCAACACTCTAAGTAGTTCTTCAATACTACGCATTCCTTCGTCATTCTTGGAAATGAAACGGCAAATAGTTTTTTGTATAGACATTTCATATAATTTCTCATAATATAAACTTTTAGTATTGGATAGTTCCCAAGATAATTTCAAATTCTCATCTTCGTTATACCAAAGAGGCTGAGGAATTCCAGTTTGATTGATTTTCATTAGTTCCATAAAAGCATTAGTACCATATTTAAATGTAAATAGTATATCATCATTATCACTAGGAAAAACAATATTTGAAATTGTAAAAGTTATGTTTTCATTAAAATATATAGTTATTTCATTATTTTTAATATCAAATTTAAAATCCAAATTATTATCATTCAATTT
>JAILIY010000053.1 GCA_024695025.1 Acholeplasmatales bacterium | reverse complement strand
CCAACAAATGTACCAATTACTGTTGCAAGTGCTGTTGCAGTAATACTTGTTAAGAAGGTATTCATAATAGAATCATTTAAGCTCTTCTTATCAAACATATGAATATAATTATCAAATGTAAAGCCTGCAAATGTTGTAGTTGAATCAGTATTATTAAATGATTGTATTGCAATTACAATAACACCAATATAAAGCATAAATATAGAAAATATTAATAATATTTTAGATATTATTTTCCAAATCATATTTAATGCTTTATGATCAGTATATCCATATTCTTCTAATGTGGCACGTTCATAATTATTTTTATCATAATTAGATGCCATTTGAGATTCTAATACATAAGCTCTTTCTTCTTCCTCATGAGCTTTTTTAGTTTCTTCATCTTCATCATCGATGAAAAATCTTCTTTCAATTGCTAAATTTTGTTCAGAAGGAGCTTTTTTAGAAGTCTTTTTTACTTCTTCAATCTTTTTATCTTTATTATCCATTAGATCAAAGTGCTCCCTTCTTTATCAACTTTATTAACAATGAAAATTGCACCTAAAATAATAATTAAAATTACAATTGCAAGTACAGAGCCTTGGTTATAATCCATATTTAAGAATGCAGTTTCAATAATATTACCAATTAATAATACATTACCATCACCAATAATCTTTGGAATTGCGAATCCTGATAAGCATGGTAACAATACCATTACTGATCCTGATACAATACCTTTAGCTCCAAGTGGTACAACAACTTTCCAGAATTTTTTAGTTTCTGTTAAGCCAAGATCAAATGCAGCTTCATGTAATAATGGGTCTATTTTTTCTAATGATGTATAAATTGGAAGTACCATAAATGGTAAATATGTAAATACCATTGCAAGTAAGATTGCAAAATCTGAACCAATTATATTTAGACCTTTTTCAATACCAAATATAGATGTGAATATATTATTTTCTCTAAATATTGATGCTAAAGCATTAATACGTAATAAGAAATTAGTCCACATTGGTAATATTAATAATAATAAAATTAAATATTTATTTTTAAATTTTGATTTATAAATACTATATGCTACAAAAAATCCGAAGAATATACAAACTATTGTAGTTAATATAGATAATTTAATAGAATTCCAAAAAGAAACAATTGTAGATTTTTCTGTTAAAATAGAAAAATTTGCAAGTGTAGCAGTCATACCTTCAAATGAAGTACCTTCTGAATCTACAAAAGTTAAAAATATCATTACTATTAATGGTGCAAGAGCAAATATTATAAGCCATATAAAGTAAGGAATAGTAAAACGATGTAGATGGTGAGATACCTGAGATGCAGGTATTACTCTTTTAGTGGATCCTAGTTTTCTATCGGTACTAACTTTTTGCATGATCCGTCCACCTTCATAAGACAAATTTCATATGGGTCAACACTTAAACCTACATTTTCGCCTTTTTTAACATCTTCGTAAGTATGTACAACATACTCAACACCTTCAACATCTATACAAAGCTCGAAATGAACTCCTTTAAAGATTGATGATGTAACTTTACCTGTAATTTTAGCTTTATCAAGAGGAACAACATCCCAGTCCTCTGGTCTAATAACTACATCTACTGCTTCACCATCTTCAAATTCATATCCTACAACATCAAATTCAGTATTTAAGAATTTAACAACATTCTTTCTTACATATACACCAGTGATAATATTAGATTCACCAATGAAATTAGCAACATATCTATTTACTGGTTCATTATAAATATCCTTTGGTGTACCTTGTTGTTGAATGATACCATCCTTCATGACAATAATACGATCTGACATAACCATTGCTTCTTCTTGATCATGAGTTACGAAAATGAAAGTAATACCTAAATTTCTTTGCATTTCTTTTAATTCATATTGCATGTTTTGTCTTAATTTTAAATCAAGTGCTGATAATGGTTCATCTAAAAGTAAGATTTTTGGTTTTAAAATGATCGCACGTGCGATGGCAACTCTTTGCATTTGTCCACCAGAAATCTTATCAATCTTTCTTTCTTCAAATCCACTTAAATTTACCATTTCAAGTGCGGCTGTAACACTTTCTTTAACCTTTTCTTTTAAATATGCAGAAACACCAAAATAACTAGCCTTAGGCATGTTTATTTCTTTTGCTTCTTTCTTTAAGGTATTAAGCTCTTTTTCAATATCTTTTTTTCTTGATATTAAGCTTTCATCAGGAATATATTCTACCTTAAGATTTTTAATTTCAGCTTTGATCTCGTCTTTTTCTAATTGAGATTCAGTTTTATTTAATTTATCTTTTAAAGCTATTTTCTTTTCTAATGCTTTTAAAATTGCATCCTCTTTTGCTTTCTTTAAGTTACGATTTATTTCGTTTTTTTCATTAATTAAAACATTTTGCTTATTCTCATTTTCTTTTAAATAAGGGAATTTTTCTTTAGCTTCTTTTAATAAGCTAGGAGCAACTTTTCCAATTTTTACATTGTACTCTAAAGCATCGTAATTAACTTGTAGATTTCCACCATAAAAATCAATTGTGAACCTTCTACCACGATTTACAATTCCAAAAGCCACATTATCAAAAATATTTAGATGTGGGAATAATGCATAGCGTTGGAAAACAGTATTTACTGGACGCGCATATGCTGGAAGATCATTAATGATTTTGCCATCAATAATGATTTCACCGGAAGTCGGATATTCAAATCCGCCTATCATCCTAAGTGTGGTAGTTTTACCACATCCGGAAGGACCTAAAAGAGTTACAAACTCATTTTCGTAAATGTTAAGGTTAATTCCATTTACGACACAATTTTGACCATAATATTTGATCAAATCATGTAATTCGATAATTGGTTTTTTCAACTT
>JAILIY010000162.1 GCA_024695025.1 Acholeplasmatales bacterium | reverse complement strand
ATACCAGCCAGAAAAAGTATAACCTTCTACTAATGTTGCAGATAAAGCTAATTCTCCATTTTCTTCAACAGTAGTATTTTCAGTAAATGTACCATAAACACCATTTTCAGTAGTTGAATTAATTAATGCATTAGTCTTATCATATAATGCATAATTAAATGTTATATTATATCTAGTTTCTAAACTAGATGATTCTTCAATTGTTGATTCACTTGAAGCCTCATCATTACTTGTTTTTTCTTCATTTGAAGTTTCAACATCACTTGTTTTAACTTCACTAGATACATTTTCTTCAGATATACTAGTTTCAACATTAGTTTTGCTAGTTGAAACAGCTTCGCTATTACTTTTTGATGATTCAGTAGCTTTTGTATTTTGGCTACTTTCGCTTTTAGATACTTCACTTGTTGATACAACACTTTTTGTTGAATCACTATTCTTTTTTGAAGAACCACAAGCAACTAATAAAAATAATAACGAAAAAATAAAAGTAACTAAAATTGTTTTTTTCATAATGCTCTCCTAAAAAATTCCAAACACTATTTTAACACATTTAGTTACTTTTTTAAAATTATTTATTAATATTTTTTAATTTATTATATTCTTCAATTGAAAGAATATTTTTACATTTAGGGAATTGGTTACAAGCATAAAACTCATTTCCCTTATTTTTACCTTTTAAGGCAATTCTCTTTACCAAAATACCCTTATTACATTTAGGACATTTAATTTCTTCTGTATCTTCGTTTGTATTTACATTATTGATAGTTTCATCAGTAACATACATTTTCTTAATGAAATTATATTTGCTTTCAGAACCATTTACATCAATTAATACTGTTTCATCATCAATAAGTGAAATTGGTTTTCCTGGTAATACTGTCTTACACTTAGGGTAATTGCTACAACCGTAGAATTTACTACCTTTAGATTTACCTCTTGCTGATTCACGTTCAACAAGATGTCCTTTACCACATACAGGACATACAAAGCCTGTATCGACAACTTCTTTTTCTTCTTTTTTAATATATGAACAATAAGGATAATTAGAACATGCCATAAATTCACCAAATTTACCTAATCTAATTACTAAATTCTTTCCACATTCAGGACAAATTTCATCGGTAGGGATTGGGTATTTATTTTGCATTGTATTTTTAGCTTCATCAAGAATTGGCATAAAATAATTGTAAAATTCATTTAATTCATCAAGCTTATTCTTTTCGCCCTTAGCTATCTTATCTAAGTCAGCTTCCATATTAGCTGTATATTTAACGTTGATAATATCACTAAAATATTTACCTAAACTATCAGCAGTTAACATACCTTGTTCTGTTGGATATAAAGTTTTATTTTTTAATTCACAATACTTTCTATCCTTTAATGTATATACTGTTTGAGCATATGTAGATGGTCTACCTATACCTAAATCTTCCATTTCCTTTATTAAAGCTGCTTCTGTATATCTAGATTTAGGTTCTGTTTGTTTATCTAATATTTCAATCTTATCAGCATTAAATGAATCACCAACTTCAAGTTTTGGTAATTTATCATCATTATCTTCTCTTTTGTATACTTTTTGATAACCATCAAATTTTAATACAGATCCAGTCATTTGATATTTAGAATTTGTATTATCTAATAATATTTTTGTAGTATCATAAATAGCATTACTCATAAGAGATGCGATTGTTCTATTGTATATTAATTTATATATTTTATATTCATCACTAGTTAAATATTGCTTAATAGATTCAGGAGTTCTTCTTATTGATGTAGGTCTAATACCTTCGTGGGCATCCTGCATATTCTTTTGACCCTTAACTTTAAGCTTACCTACATATTCTTTACCATAGTTTTCTTCAATAAACTTTAATGCTTCACTTACAAATGAATCAGCAAGTCTAGTTGAATCTGTTCTCATATATGTTATTAAACCTACAGATTCACTTCCTAAATCTTTACCTTCATAAAGCTTTTGAGCTATTTGCATACATTTAGTAGGTGAAATACCTAATTTATTTGCAGAATCTTGTTGTAATGTAGATGTTGTAAATGTAGGATAAGATTGACGTTTAGTCATTTTCTTTTCAATATCAGTTACAACAAATTCTTTAAGTGTTGGAACTAAATTTTCAAGTATACTTCTGTCTTTAATTCTATGATCATAATCGACAATATTACCGCCAATAGAATTTAGCTTAATCTTATTACCTTTATATTCTATATCTAAATCATAATAAGCTTCAGGAACAAATGATATAATTTCTTTTTCACGTTCAGCTACTATCAAAAGGGCTGCTGACTGAACTCTACCAGCACTTTTAGAATTAATTTTTCTTTGCATAAGCTTAGATAAATCAAATCCTAAAATTCTATCAATCATTCTTCTTGTTTCTTGGCTATCAACCATTTGTAAATCAATTTTATGAGGATTTTGTATTGCCTCATTTACTGCACTTTTTGTAATTTCATGAAATTCTATTCTATTTTCATCATTGTAGCTTAAACCTAATTCACGAGCTAAATGATAAGCGATTGCCTCGCCTTCACGGTCGGGGTCGGTTGCAAGATAAACTTCTTTGCCTTCACATTCACTCTTTAAATATCTAACAAGGTCTTCTTTATCCTTATTAATAATATATTTAGGTTCAAAACCATTTTCTATATCGATACCTAAGCCACCTTTACCTGTCTTAGATAAATCACAAATATGTCCTTTACTTGATAAAACCTTATACCCTTTTCCTAGGTAGGTTCCAATCGTTTTAGATTTACTTGGAGACTCAACAATAATAATCTTCATGGACATCACTCCTCGTAAAACAAGAATACATTTATTTTTTTTCAAAGTCAATACAAAAATTTTTCTCAAATTTTGGTTTTTATCCTTATATATAATATATATACAATTTGACAAAATAGTGTTTTCATAAAAAAGAAAATCTAGCGATTTGCTAGACTTCTAATTATTATTTTCTTCTTTATTTGTTGAATTAACATCTTCATTTACTACTTCAACTTTAGCGTCAATTGAGTTATTAGCCTTTTCGTTTACAACCTTAACTTCCTTAGTTGATTTATTATATAATACTAAAACTAATAAATTTTCCATAAAAATTAAAATAGCAACTATTATTAATATTATACCTGCAATAATATAGATTACATCTCTAACTTTATCATTTGTTAAGAATGATATACCAATGCATATAAAACCTAAACCAACTACACCAGAAATAATTGGACCAACTACACCTCTTTTAAATATTAATGATAATAACATTTCAACAATTAAATAACCACCAAATGTTATTACAAAATATGCAATGTAGCGTTCAACAGGGATAGACTTATCCCAAAAAGCTAATACAGCTATAGATATCATCGCAATATTAACAGCTGCATTTTCAGTCATTAATGACTTGTTTTTATAAATATCTGTTACAATTGTAATTAAAGAAACAATAATTAAAACTACACCAACTAATATATTAAATACATTATTTGGACTATTCTTCAATGATACAATTAAGATACCAAATACAAATAAAATGATAGCTTCTATTATACCTATTACGATAGATAAATTATTTTTCATTTTAATTTTATTCATAAAATCCTCCTATTATTGTACTTTTACCTATGAAATGCTTAAAATTTTCATACAAATATATATTATATAGTAAAATATTTACCAAAAGTCAATAATTTTATTAATAAATTTGACAAGATTAGTAAAAATATGTAAAATAATAATAGATAGTGAGTATTAAAACTTTTTTTTAGTACTCAGCGGAAAGCGTTTTTATGATTGGAGTGTATGTTTTATGGATAAGAAGCTTAAAAAATTATTAGATGATAAGAGATGTTATATTTTTGACCTAGATGGTACTTTAGCAGATACAGAAAGATTACACTGGGTAGCTCATAACCAAATATTAAAAAAAGAATATGGTATTGAAGTTAGTCATGATAAGATTTTATCATATCTAGGTAAACCTGAAGAAGTTTTCTTAGAGTTAATAGAACAAGACTATAACATAAAGATTGAAGACAAAGAAAAATATTCTAAAAAGCGTGCAAAAGCAGCAATTAAGATTATTTTAAAAGAATCTAAACCTTTCGAATTTATTAAAGAAGTTTTAGCAGATAATCTAGGTATTAGAATTTTCTTAGTATCTGCTCAAAATAAAGGCGTTGCCCAAAAGATACTTAAAAAATGGGGATTTGATAGATATTTTGGTGAATCTAATTCATTATATTGTGATAAATTACACCCAGTTAAGAGTGATTATTATGATGAAATCTTAAGAAGATTACCTAACTGTAAACCTGAAGAAGTTATTCTATTTGAGGATGTTAACAAATATCTAGCAATAGGTAAGGAACATGGCTTTACTACTATCGGTATTGATTCAGGATTTGGTGAAAAAATTACTGAAGCTGATATCGTTATTGATACAAGAGAAACTAAGTAAAAAAAATAAAGATTGTGAAAAATCACAATCTTTTTATTTTACTTCTTCTTTTTCTTTTCTTTGGCAAAGAATGTTAGATTCTCTGCTGGCTTAATAACAAGCTTATTATCATTAATAATGCCTTTTTCGCCGTCGATATTATATTCTTTAGCATCAGTTTCTATTTCTACTTCGTTACATAAATAGAAATGTTTTGCCTTATGGAACCACATATACCAACCAAATTGTATAGCAAATAATAATCTATTACCTTTGATAATTACGCATGAAAGCTTACCATCAACTTTTTTCATCTTGTAGCCACAAGCGTGATTACTATTTGACATAAATACCATAGCTGTTTTACCACTTGATACTTCTTTTCCATCAAATTTAACTTTAGCTTGAATATGTTTAGATTTAAAGAAACCTGCAATAGCTCTTAAATAATATGAGAAAGTACCTAATTTCTTCTTTTTATCCTGGTATGTAATATCTGTCATCATGCCCATACAATTGACATAATTGAAATATACATCATTTGTCTTATAAATAGTATGTTCCTTAGTGTAGCCATTTAAAACTACATCAAGGGCTTTTTTTATGTTCTTTTTAATACCAAAATTATTTACAAAATCATTTGTAGTACCAGTAGGTATTATAGCGACCTTAGGTCTATATTTAGACATCATTATACCATTGATACCTTCATTTACAGTACCATCACCACCACAAAGCATTATAACATCGTATTCTACATCTAAATTCTTTATTTTTTCAGATATACTCTTTGGGGCAGTTGATTCATATACATCAACTTCATATTGTTGGCTTAAAGTAGATACAATAAAATCTAAATTTTTACCAATTCTATTCTTTCCACTATGAGGATTATAACATAATAATAATTTCATTTTTCTACTCTACTCTTATCCATTTAAGAAATCATCAAATTTTTTGATGTCACTCTTTGTACCAACGCAGACAACAACATCACCCTTGCTTAATTTATCATTAGCACGAGGAATATAGAATTCATCATCGTTGCCTTCTTTAATTATACCAACGATATTGATACCGAATTGATCACGTAATCTCAATTCTTTTAATGGTTTTTCAACATCTATACCAACATTAACGTTAACAAGTGCGTATCCACCACCAAGTTCATGATAATCTAACATTGTATCACTCATTACTTGGTTAGCAAGTGAAACAGCACTGGCTTCTTCTGGAATAATTACTTCAGTAGCACCTAATAATCTATAAATCTTCTTATATCCTTCTTGGTCAGCACGAACTGTAATTCTAGGAACACCTAATTCCTTTAAATTTGTAACTGTTAAAATTGAATCTTGTAGATTGTTACCAATAGCAACTATAGCGTGGTCGATTTGTTTTAAATCTAATTGCTTAAGTGCATATAAGCTTGTAGTATCAACACTAAGAATATTATGAATATCACCTTTCATGTTTTCTATTACTTGTTCATTTTTATCAATTGCAAGGACATCAGCTTTCATACTAGCTAAAGTTCTAGCTACGTAAGAACCAAATCTACCTAGTCCTATGACCATAAAGCCTTTCTTTTTAACCTTTTTCATCCTATAATCACATTCTCCTCTGGATATCTTATTGGCTCATTGTAATTAGCCATCCAATTCTTATTTACTACTCCAATTACTGTTAATGGTCCAAGTCTACCTAACAACATAACAATACATAATACTACCTTACTACCTAAAGCTAATTGTGAAGTAATACCCATTGATAAGCCTGTTGTAGAGAAGGCACTTACGACCTCAAACAATATCTTTTCTAAACCTAATTCAGGATTTATACCTGCAACTATGAAAGTTGCAATTAAAACAATACCTATAGCAACTGCGACTAATACGAAGGCCTTAAATAGTGCACCTTCATTGATACTTCTATTGAATGCTTTAGGCTTTTTGCCTCTAGCATAATAATATATTGTAATTATTATTAACGCAATTGTTGTAGTTTTAACACCACCACCAGTTGAACATGGTGATGCACCTATCATCATAAGTAATATAACTACTACATATGTTGCAGGATGTTCTGATAATTTACCCATATCATAAGTTGTAAAACCTGCAGTTCTACATGTTACAGATGAGAACAAGGCTTGAAACCAGTTCATATCATGATATGCTGTACCTTTAATAAATAAAGTACCGATAGTAATTAATATAAATGTAGTTACTAATACCATCTTTGTATGTAAAGAAAATCTTTTCCATCTTCTTTTTCTTAAAAATTCGTCTATTACAATAAAGCCTATACCACCAAGTACAATCATAACTATTGTTGTTGAGTTTAAAACTATATTTTCCCAACTATAACCCGCAAAATCAACCATTGAACCACCACTTGATTGTGAATTAAATATATCAAAACCAGCATTATTAAATGATGCAGCTGAGTGGAACAACGATACACCAATAGCCTTTTGAATATCATGATCATATATTTGGTAAAGTGGAGCGAAATTAATTGCCGCACAAATTATTTGAATAACAAATGATATTACAACAATCTTCTTAACCAATGTAACCATACCATTGGCAGAATTTTGATTTAAAGCTTCTCTTAACAAGAATGTGTTAGATACACCAATTCTTGCTCCTAATATTGTAAAGAAAAATACAGCTATAGTAATAAATGATAAACCACCTATTTCCATTAAAACCGCCATTACAATTTTTCCAAATATTGTAAAGTCTGCACAATTTTTAACACCAAGTCCTGTAACACATACAGCACTAGTTGCCATAAATAATGAATCAACTACATGATTGAAAAAATCTTTAACATTGTGTATTTCTACATCTCCAGCATAAGGAAGTGCTAAGAGTATTGTACCTATAAACACAACAGCGACAAATGAAACGATAATTATAGAATAAGGATGAATCCTTTTGTTTCCCATAACTTCACCTCGCATTTACTATAATATTATACTATAAAATAAGATTTCACTCAATATTTTTAAATTATTGATATAAATATCAATAAAAAAATTAAAACTATGGAAGCAAATTCCATAGTTTAATTGATTAATATTCCATTTTTTTAGTGATAGCAATTGCTAATGCACCTGGTCCTATATGACAAGATACAGATAAAGATAATGGATCAACATATGTTACTTTAACATTTAATGCCTTTTCAATTTCTTCTTTAAATTTGTAAGCATTAGTTGTGTCTGTACCACTGTATGCTATACTTACTTCTACATTATCAGTCTTACCATCTAATTCCTTCATATATCCATTAATATCTTCGATACATGTTGAAATCATAATAGATTTAGCATTATCTACTGTTCTATTACGCATTCTAAAGCTATCAAGCTTTTCACCCTTAATTAATAAGATTGGCTTTAATTTTAAAAAACCACCTAGCTTAGCTGCAGCTGCTGTGATTCTTCCACCCTTTTTAAGATATGTTAATGTATCTACCATAATATAAATATCTGAATTTAATTTATTTTTCATCAAATAATCAACGATATATTCACAATCATATCCCTTGTTAGCCATATCGATTGCTGTCATAACACTTTCTCTTTGTGTTACTGATATTCTTTGATTATTAACTACATATACTTTTCCTTTGTATTCATCAGCTTGCGCTAATTGAGTAGCTGTTTCACATGATTTAGATAAACCTGATGACATAGGAATATATATTACTTTGTCATAATCCTTTAATAAATCATCCCAAGCAGATATAACATAACCTGAAGAAGGTTGTGATGTTGATACATTACAATCACCTAATAATTTTTCATAGAATTTTTCTTGAGATAATGTTATATCTTCTAAATATTCATCACCATCTATAAAAAATGGCATTGGAATTACTTTAATTCCTAATTCTTTTGCTGTTTCTTGCGTAATACCACTATTACTATCTGTCAATACCGCTATTCTCATAAATAACCTTTCTTTATTCAAACATTATTATTCTTCATCAGGTATTGCTTTACAAACAGCCATACCTAAAGCACCTGGGCCTGTATGACAAGCAACTGATAAACTAAGTGGAGCCATTCTGACTTCAGTTACATTGAATTCTTTTTTAATTAATTCTTGTAACAATTTAGCTTCAGTTGTGTCAGTGCCACTATAGGCAACTTCTAAATGAACATTGTCAACTCTTCCATCTATTTTTTTCATGTAGCCTTCGATACAAGCTCTACATGCATCCATTACAATTTTCTTTGCGCCATCGATAGTTCTATTTCTCATCTTATAACTATCTAACTTTTCACCTTTTATCATTAAGACAGGCTTTAATTTTAAAAAACCACCTAGCTTAGCAGCTGCTGCTGTAATTCTTCCGCCTTTTCTTAAATATTCTAATGTATCAAGCATGATAAAGATATCATGATTCATACCATTTTCAGTTAAAATCTTTACAATCTTTTCTATATCATATCCACGTTTAATCATTTCTTGACAATCAAGAATTGCTTGAATTTGCGGAACTGAAATTCTACCATTATCTATAACGAATACCTTCCCCTTATATTCGTCTTTTTGTGCTTCTTTTGTTGCTGTTTCACATGACTTTGATAAACCAGAAGACATCGGAAAATATACAACATAATCATTTTCTTTTAATAAATCATCCCAAATAGATGTAATTAAACCAATTGCTGGTTGTGATGTTGATACGCTCAAACCAGAATCTAATTTTTTAAAGAAATCTTCTTGGGTTAAATTTATATCTTCTAAATATTCTTCACCATCAATAAAAAAAGGCATTGGTACAACTGTTATTCCCATTGCTTTTCCGTCATTTTGAGATAACGAAGAATTACTATCTGTCATAATTGCTATTTTTGACATATCGATTCCTCCCAATATGTAAATTCAACCATTGATATTATATCAATGAGTATATATAATGTCAAGTTTATTTGACAAAATGTTATATCATAATATGATATAAAAGGCATAAAAAAGATGTGCAGTAATTAATACTGCACATTCTTAATTAAAACGTCTTATTATTGATATATAATCATACCAACTTCAGCTGTGACACCTCTTAATAATATTTCATATTCTAAATTAGCATCTACTGAACTAACCTCAACACCATCTCTACGCATATTGGCAATAATTGTTTCAGAAATTGTTCCATCTTCTTCACAAGTTGCATCTTTAGCTTCAACATGATTTACAACGACTTCTTCAGTTGATGTAGCTTCACTTGTTGC
>JAILIY010000158.1 GCA_024695025.1 Acholeplasmatales bacterium | reverse complement strand
TGCATTTATAAGAGGTAGTGCCTTAGTAGGTAATAATTCTGTAGTTGGTAATTCAGTAGAATTAAAGAATGTCATTATCTTTGATAATGTTGAAGTCCCTCATTATAATTATGTAGGGGATTCAATATTAGGATTTAAATCCCATATGGGTGCTGGTTCTATAACATCTAATGTAAAATCAGATAGAGGATTAGTAGTAATCCATGGAGAAGAAGATATTAAAACAGGAATTAAAAAGGTTGGTGCTTTTCTAGGTGATTATGTAGAGGTTGGATGTAATAGTGTATTAAATCCAGGTACTGTAATTGGAAGACACACTAATATCTATCCACTTTCTAGTGTAAGAGGAGTAATAAAAGAAAACTCAATATATAAGAATGGAACTATAGTCTCAAAAAGATAATAAAAAAAACCGTAAGTTTTTAATGCTTACGGTTTTCTTTTTTTACTTGTTTAATTCATATTCTAATAATGTCGCTGCGAAATTAATTAATACTAAATCATAATCTTGCCACATTCTAGTTACTGCATTTTCATATAGGATAATGAAACCTACATCTTTAACTCTTGCTGCGACAAAGGCATGAATCTTATTTTTAGTAATAATCATATCAGTTTCAGGGAATCTTGATTTAATATCATTTGGATTTGAACATGGAAGTATTTTTTTATCTCCAACAATTCTATCTAATATAAAATACATATTATTTCCAATATTGATATTTTTTTCTTGTGCTGCTGATCTTACATCATTAGTAGTATTTACAAATACAATATCTTTTGGATGAAGTGATCTAAATAAATAATTAATTACATTAGGTATTAATTCATCCTTTTGGTTTGTATCAATGATATCTTTTAATTCAAATGTTTTATGTAATAATGAATTTGTTCCTCTATCATTTACTACAATATCTTTATGCTTTTCATGAACATATACGATATAGCAGTTTCTACCTTTAGATTTTCCTCTATATAATGCTTTATCCATCTTCTTGAATAAATCATCATAGGTTTCAGCATCTAATGGGAAAGAGGCAGAACCTATAGTTGCTGTTATGAATACTCTTACCTTATCTAGATAAATTGAACGTCTTACAGCACCACCTGTATCATAAAGTCTTGCAAAGAAGTCATGAACATCATCATATTTGTTAGATTTTAAATAAAGAATAATAAATTCATCTCCACCAAATCTACCAACTAAGCCGTCGTCACCAGTACATCTTTGTAGGTTTTCGGCAACTATTTGTAAACATTTGTCACCAGCATTATGACCATATGAATCATTTACATATTTAAAATTATCTAAGTCCATCATACACATCGCAAATGGTGTATTATGTTCAACTAAAAAACGGGCATAATCTAGAATGTATTGTCTAGATATAACACCAGTTAATGAATCAAGCACAAAATTAATATCTGCGCCATTAAAATATTTATGTTTTTTTAAATCATCAATCGTGTACATATTAAAATCTCCTTATGTAATCGTAATTTATTAAATCTATTATATTATAGTTTTCTTACACATTCAAGTAGGAATGGGTTTTAGTGAGTTATTTGATGCTTTTTACTATAATTATGATAACGATTTCATTTTGTTTAAAAAGGATATTCTAGAATTGTTGACAAGTATACACATTTGTTTTAAAATGTAATTAATAGATTTGTAGTTCGAAATTCAATAAAAAAAATAAAAATGACTGATTTTGGTTCTTTTTTACAAAAAATTCAAGTAAAGCGAGGGTGTAAGGTTATGGATGCGAAACTAGAAAACATTTTAAAGAACAAGAGAGCTTATATTTTTGATTTGGATGGTACTTTAGCCGATTCAGAAAAATTACAATGGGAGGCACATAAATTAACCCTAAAGAAAATGTTCAATGTTGATTTAGATAATGAACATATTTATACATATTTAGGTTTACCAGAGCCTGATTTATTCATGGCATTTGAGAAAGACTTTAATTTCTCAATGGGTGGAGAAAAAGGTTATGAGAAATATGCAAAAGCCAGAATGAAAACTGCTGCTAAGATAGTATTAAAAGAAGCAGAGCCTTTTAGATATGTTAATGAAGTTTTGGCTAATACTGGTTTAGGAATTAGATTCTGTTTAGTTACTGCACAAAATAAGGATTTAGTAAAGAAGATGCTAAAGAAGTGGAATTATGGCGGAAGCTTTAACGAAAGAAATATTTATTATTGTGATAAGGGAAGAAATAAGGCATTCTATTATGACTATTTCTTTAAGAATGTAGTTAAAAATGCTAAGCCTGAAGAAGTTATCCTATTTGAGGATGTTAATAAGTGGTTAAAGGAAGGTAAGGCTAGAGGCTTTACTACAGTAGGTATCGATAATAATTTCGGTAATGAACAACTTGAGGCAGATTTAGTAGTTAAGACTCAAGACATTAAGTAAGATTTCAATTAGAGCTAGGTAACTAGCTCTTTTTTTCTTCTTGCATAATAAATTCTAAAGTATTATAATACTTTCTGTTTTTTATTATAGAAGGTGTTATCTTTGGATATTTTTGTAAATTGTTTAATAAGAGTAGCTATCTCATTATGTTTTATAATACCTGGCTTTATTTTATGTAAATTTAAAAAAGCCTCTGCGGATCATTTATCTACATTATCAACTATCTTAGTGTTTGTATGTGGACCATGTATGGTCATATATTCATTTTATAAGGCTTCAATGAATGTAGATAGCTTAGGATTAGATAAACTTACATTAGGCTTAAATATGCTTTATTTTGGCCTTGTTACATTATTATTACAAATCATATTTACTTTAATTTTATATTTCATTTTAAGAAAGAAATATGATGATGCGAAATATAGATTATTAACTGGTGCGTCAGTTTTAGGTAATGTTGGATTCTTTGGACTTCCCCTTGTTGAATCATTATTTCCAGGGAATTCATTTGTTGCCTGCTATTCAAGTGTATTTGTAATGAGTATGAATATATT
>JAILIY010000134.1 GCA_024695025.1 Acholeplasmatales bacterium | reverse complement strand
AGAAAACGATTTTTCTTAACATTGACGAACAAAAGTATTATAATAATACTTGGTTTTTAAAAAGGGGATGTAACTTATGATATTAGAAGCAAGTCCCGAAGTAGTACTATTACTACTACCACTAGCACTTATTATGATTTTATCTAAGCTTATGAGCTTAGGTGCTAAAAAAATCGGATTTCCTCAAGTAATTGGTTTACTTGTTACAGGATTAATACTTGGTGGTGTAGCCTTAATACCAACAGTCGGGGATTATATTTACGGAAAAAGCGAAACAGTTAATGGTATAGCATTTATTGCAGAAATAGGTGTTATTATCATCATGTTTTCTGCAGGTCTTGAAACAAATGTTGGGGCAATCAAGAAAACTGGTATAAGCGCACTAGTAATTACTTTACTTGGCGTAGTTGTACCAATGTTATTTGGTTTTTTAGTATCATTAATATTAAAGCCTGAAACTAAAGATATTTTAGATAATGCAGGAAATATTATAGGAAGCGAAACAGATTGGACTAAAACAATATTTAGAGATTTATTCTATGGAGTAATTCTTACAGCCACTTCTGTTTCTGTAACAATCGCAGCCTTAAAGGAATTAGGTAAATTAAATAGTAAAATAGGTACAGCTATAGTATCAGCAGCTATCCTAGACGATATCATCGGAGTTATCATTCTATCAATTGTATTATCATTATATGGTAGTGTAGGTGGTCAATCAAATGAAAGTGCGAGTGATTTTGTAACTTGGATTTTCGATAAAATATTTGGTGATTATGGTACAGCTTTAAGTATTTCAATTGTTATTATTAAAACTGTATTATTCTTCGTATTCGCTATCATAGTTGGTTTATTTATTAGAAAATTATTCAAAAAACTTACAAACAGATATGACCATCATAGACGTTTAGTAATATTTTCTTTAGCAGTTGGTTTTATATACGCATTTATCGCTGAAAAAGGATTTGGTATCGCAGATATCACAGGTGCCTTCTTCGCAGGTTTAATTCTATCTAATTTAAAAGATGCAGAATATGTCGAAAAGAAAACAGATGTTACTTCTTGGATGTTATTTACACCAGTATTCTTCGCTAAGGTTGGTTTATCATCAATTCAAAAATTAACTGAATCAAGCGGTATGGATTTTAGATTTGTCATTTTTGGTTTATTATTCGTAATCGCTGGTATCTTAGGTAAAATTTTAGGCTGTGGCTTTGGTGCGAAAGTTACAGGCTTTAAGATGAGTGATTCATTTAGATGTGGTATCGGTATGATGTGTAGAGCTGAAGTATGTTTAATTTGTGCTGAAAAAGGTATCGCAGCTAATCTAATTAATCCAAATATTCAATTATTCTTATTAATATTAATTTTAGTAACTTCATTATCTACTCCTATTCTTCTTAAGAATTCATTTAGAAAAGAAATCGAAAACGATGATTCTTATGATTATGATGGTTTAGTAGATCCTAATTTAAATATTGAAAATAACCAAGGTCCATCATTAGACCAATAATAGAAAAAAACAGAATCAAGCGATTCTGTTTTTATTTTGTATATAATTTGTGAGCATATACTTCAGGGTCAGTAGTTAAATCTATCTTAAGCTTTTTAAATACTTTCGCATCTACTTCAGATAAAATAACTGTTGAGTGAGCTTGAGTGTGTGCTAATTCTTTTAATTTAGATAAAGCCTTAGCCGCATTTTCATCAGTTTGAGCAGAAATTGTTAAAACAATTAATGCCTCATCCGCATGTAATCTAGGGTTGTGGTTACCTAAATCATTTATTTTCATTTTAGAAATAGGTTCAATTAATTTTGGATCTATTAATAATACTTTATCATCAATCTTAGCTAAATACTTTAACGCATTTAGTAAAATAGCTGCAGGTGCTGAAAGTAGTGATGATGTCTTACTATCAACTATATGACCATCATCAAGTTCAAGTGCCATTGATGGAGTGTTAGTCTTCTTTGCCTTAGCTTTGGCAGCCTTAACTGTCTTTCTGTCATCAAGACTAATATTTAAGCTTCTCATAAGCATAGCTATTTTGTCTACTGCTTCTATAGTAGCTTTACCATTTCTTAATTGAACTTGAGTATTTAAATATCTTCTTATAATTTCATCTTTTGAAGCTTGATCACTTACGCTGTGGTCTACTATGCCATATCCTGCCATATTAACACCCATATCAGTTGGTGATTTATATGGACAAGAACCATAAATAGCTTCAAACATTGATTTTAATACTGGGAATGATTCAACATCTCTATTATAATTTATCGCAACCTTATTATAAGCATCTAAATGATATGGGTCTATCATATTGACATCTGCTAAATCTGCTGTGGCAGCTTCGTATGCGATATTTACAGGATCTTTTAAAGCGATATTCCAAATAGGGAATGTTTCATATTTTGCATAACCTGCCTTAATACCTCTTTTATTATATAAATATAATTGAGATAGACATGTCGCAAGCTTACCTGAACCTGGGCCTGGTGCTGTAACAACTACAATTTCACGTTCAGTTGGAATGTAATCATTTTTTCCAAATCCCTTATCAGATATAATTAAATTTACATTATGAGGATAGCCTTCGATATCATATGAAACATATGATTTGATACCTAGGTTAGTTAATTTTTTTCTGAATGCCAATACTTGTGGAGTTGATTGGAATCTTGTGATACATACAGAACCAACAAATAAGCCTGATTCTCTAAAGGCATCTATTAATCTAAATACATCTTTTTCATAAGTTATATTTAAATCAGCTCTAATTTTTGATTCTTGAATATCAATCGCACTGATGGCGATAATGATTTCAACCTTTTCTTTAATTGTTAATAACATTCTTAATTTGGTATCTGGTAAAAAGCCTGGTAATACTCTAGATGCGTGAAAATCATCAAAAAGCTTTCCACCAAATTCCAAAAATAGTTTACCTTGGAATTCAGATACTCTTTTAATAATGTTTTCTGATTGTTTTTTTAAATACAAATCGTTATCAAATGCTATTTTCATAAAAACACCTCATATATACAACGATAGAATTATACCAAAAACGTAATAAAAAATCTAGATTTTTTATATATAAACCTAGATTTTTTATACATTTTATTCATTTTCTTCTTTTGTTTCTTCTTTAACCTCTACTTTAATTTCTGATTCACTTCTAAATATTTCTTTAATATTTTGATATGGACCAAAGACAATTAAAGTATCAGAATTATTAATTACTGTTTGAGCAGTTGTAAGATTATGTTCCTTACCATGCTTAACCATAATAATTGTTATTTCATATTTTGATTTTATAATTGATTCACCAAGTGGTGTATTAAATAAGATATCAGGAATATCGTGAATTTCAATTTCACACATCGCATCTTTGCCGTAGTTGTCGATAATAGAAATCTTATTTTTAACATCCATCTTATTTTCTTCTTTTTTGTCTTTTCTATTTTTGAATATATCTTCTATTACTTCAATATTGCCGAATATTATAATCTTATCCATCTTTTGGATAATAGTTTCAGCATTAACATCTACTATTTTATTTTTTCTTTTGATTGTGATTAAGTTTAAATCATAATTTCTTTTTAAACCAGCATCAAGTAATGATTTATCATTTAATATTGATGGAACCCAATATAAATATATTTCAACTAGTGATTGCTTACCATAATTATCAAGTACTGTAATAATATTATTCTTACTTTTTTTAAGAACTCTTTTAGTAGCTAAGTTTTCAAATAATTTTTGAATTGGTTTTGAAACAAATGGTAAATTGAAAACTAATACGATACCAAAGAATACAGCTATTACAATCGCGATGATAATAATATTACTTTTAACATCACTAAAATTTAATGAAGAAAATAAAGCAACTACAAGAGATACGATGATTACAGAAAATACATGGCCTATAATCATTAGTAATGTCGCAAGTCTTCTTCTTGTTTTATTTGATGTAATTAATTCACTTTCGCTAGTTGTAAAACCACAATTAGTAAATAAGCTTATAGCTTGATATCTAGATTTACCTTTAGTTAAGCCTGTTGCCCTAAAAAGTGTTGTAAATATACCAATGATAATTATATATGCTAATATAAAACCTAAAATCAATATAATTGCTAATATAATATTCATACAAAAAACCTCTCAATGTATTTTAGCATAATAATTGATTATTATAAATATCAAATAAAAAAATTACCACATAATGTGGTAATCATTTTTAATTATTTCATTAATAATTCAGTAATATCTTGGGCAAATGCCTTTGGATCATCAGGTAGGATACCTTCTTGAAGTAAGCTTTCAGTATATAAAATATTTATATATTTTTTAAATACTTCCTTGTCGCTATTTGATAATGCTTCAAGCTTTGTAAACATTTGGTGATTTGGATTAAGTTCAAATACTCTTTCAGCCTTAATACCTTGGTTTTGTTGTTTTAAAACTCTTTCCATTTCAAATGATAATTCACCCTTTGCAGTAACACAACAAGGTGCGTCTACAAGCTTTTTAGATAATACTACTTCAGATACAGAAGGAATTACTTCTTTAATAGAATTTAAGAAATCTTTCTTTTCTTCTTTTAAATCATCAATCTTTTTAGATTCTTCTTCACTGATTAAATCTAAATCCCCATTGTTGATAGATACGAATTTCTTTTCGTTATATTCTTTTAATACTTGAATCATAAACTCATCGACATCATCAGATAAAATTAATACATCATAACCTTTAGATTTAACTAAATCCATTTGTGGTAATTTAGATACTGATTCTTTATCTTTACCAGTTACATAATAAATATCTTTTTGACCTTCAGCCATCTTTTCAACATATTCACTAAATGTAATTAATTTATCTTCATTGAAGCTCTTAAGTACAATTAAATCCTTTAATTGTTCTTTCTTTTCACCATAGTTTTCATATACACCATATTTTAAATTGATGCCGTAATCTTTAAAGAATTCTAAATATTTATCTCTATCATTCTTTAACATTCTAGATAATTCAGACAATATTTTCTTTTCAACATTAGTTGCGATTTTCTTAATTGCCTTATCTTCTTGTAACATTTCACGAGAAATGTTTAGTGGAAGGTCAGCACTATCAACTAAACCTTTAACAAATCTTAAATAATCAGGGATTAAATCTTTACATTTTTCTAGAATAAATACACCCTTTGTATATAATTGAAGACCTTTTTCACTTCTGTCTGAATAAAAATCATAAAATGGTTTTTTAGGAATAAACAATAAAGCATTATATGTTAACATACCTTCAACATTTACAAATATAGATGTGATAGGATCTTGATAATCATAAAATTTAGCTTTATAGAAATTATTTAATTCTTCATCTGTTACTTCACTTTTATTCTTTTTCCAGATTGGTAACATTGAATTTACTGTTTCAAGTTCTAGATGAGTTTTAGGTTTTGAATTTTCATCATCTTTTTCATTTTCATCTTTTGGATCATATTTAGTAACCCAAGTTTGAATAGGATATCTTACATAATCTGAATATTTTTTAATTAAATCTTTAATAGTATATTCATTTAAATATTCACTATATTTATTTTCTTCTTCATCATCTCTTAAATATAATGTGATCTTTGTACCATAATTAGGATAATCAGATTCTTCAATTGTATATGAATCTAAGCCTTCAGATTCAAATACATATGCTTTATTGTCTTTTACACTCTTAGTTTGTACTTTGACACTTTTAGCAACCATAAATGCTGAATAAAAACCAACACCAAATTGACCAATAATATCAACATCAGGTGTCTTTTCTTTACTTACAGCTTCCATGAATTCTTGGCTTCCTGATTTAGCGATAGTACCTAAATTATTTTCTAGTTCTTCATAATTCATCCCAACACCATTATCAGTGATAGTGATGGTCTTATTATCCTTATCAGCCTCAACTGTAATCTTGTAATCATCAGTTGGAATATTGTTATCTGTTAAAGATAGATAATGTCTTTTATCAATTGCGTCACTAGCATTTGAGATTAACTCACGTAAGAAGATTTCCTTATGTGTATAAATTGAGTTAATCATCATATCTAATAACTTTTTGGTTTCTGTTTTAAATTCTTTCTTTTCTTTCATTTCAAACACCTCATTTTTCAAATACAAATAAATTATAGTCTTCAATTTTAGCATTGTCAATATGAGAGTGCTAATTTTCTTTAAAATAAAAAGAGACTCATGTTTTTGAGCCTCAAGTTTATTATAATTTTTCTAATTCTTCCACTACGTGACAAACATCATCATGTATTACAATATCTGCATTATTATCATATTGAGTTTCACTTTTATTTAGTAAAACTAAATACTTACCATTAAAATATCTGACAAAGCCTGCCGCAGGATACACAACAAGTGATGTACCAACAATGATTAACATATCACATGATGATATCTCATCAAGTGCCTTATTTATATCATCTTCATTTAAGCCTTCTTCATATAAAACTACATCAGGCTTAATTAAACCACCACAATCGCATCTTGGAGGGATACCCTTATCTAATATATCTTTTAAATCATAATATTTATGGCATTTCATACAGTGGTTTTTCATTACTGTACCATGTATTTCTATTACATTTTTACTACCTGCAAGCTGATGTAAATTATCAATGTTTTGTGTTACAACACTAGATACTTTGCCTTTCTTTTCAAGTTCTGCAAAATATAAATGTGCCTTATTTGGTTTAGCATCTAAATAGACCATCTTATCAAAATAGAATTTATAAAATTCATCAGGATAAGTCATAAAAAATGAATGAGATATAATTTCTTCTGGTCTTACATTCATATTTATTTTTTGATTATAAATACCACTGGCACTTCTAAAATCAGGTATACCTGAATTAGTAGATAGACCAGCACCTGAAAATACTACTATTTTTTTAGAATCATCAATTGCCTTTTTTAATTTTTGAATCTCATTCATATAAATCGCCTCTTTAGTTAATTTTACTATAAATAGATAAAAATAAAAAGGGCAAAAGCCCTTTAAATTATAATTCATTTACTTTTGATACTACTATTTCAATAGCTTCAGATTCTGTCTTTTCGCACTTTTCCATTGTTGATCTAACCTTAAATTCAACAACATCTTCATTTGCACGCTTACCGCATATAATCATATAAGGAATACCAATTAATTCCCAATCCTTAAATTTGAAGCCTGGACGTTCATCTCTATCATCAAGTACAACTTCTACGCCTTTTTTCTTAAGTTGAGCATAAATATCGTTTGCAAGACGAGATTGTTCAGCATCTTTATAATTAACAGGAACGATTACTGCATGGAATGGAGCTACATTAAGTGGCCATTTAATACCATATTCATCATGGTATTGTTCAACTATAGATTGAAGTGTTCTTGTAACACCAATACCGTAACAGCCCATTACCATAGGAACATTTTCGCCCTTTTCGTTTACGTATGTACACTTCATTGGTTCACTATATTTAGTTTGAAGTTTAAAAATTTGACCAACTTCAATACCTCTATTTTGACCCATAGGCATACCGCAACAAGGACATAAATCATTTAATTTAGCTTTCTTTAAATCGCATACTTTACCATCAAAATCACGACCGAAGTTAGCGTTAATATAATGATAATTTATTTCATTAGCGCCGATTACTACATTTTTCATAGCGGCTACTTCATCATCAATATATACTTCACACTTTAAACCCTTAGGTCCACAGAAACCGTGGATAGTGCCAAGTGATTTAATTTCATCATCAGTTGCAAGTTCTAAGTAGTTTTCGTTTGAATTAATTTCATTAACTAATTTAACTTCATTGATTTCTCTGTCGCCTCTTATTACAGCGGCTACTAATTTATTATTTACATAATCATGATAGATAATAGTTTTGGCACATCTATTTGGATTAACATTTAAGAATGTTGAAATTTCTTCAATTGTTCTTTGATTTGGTGTTTCAACCTTAGTTAAATCAAGCATCTTATCTTTTTCTTCTTTTGCCTTGAAGATAGTTGCCTTTTCAACGTCTGCGGCATAACCACATTCGTTACAATATACTATTTCTGATTCACCGATATCACTTAATGCCATGAATTGGTGAGAACCATTACCACCAATATTACCTGAATCAGCTAATACTACTTGGTAATTTAAACCAAATCTTGTAAAAATCTTTGAATATGTTTCATACATATTTTGATAAGATTTTTCTAATCCTTCCTGATCCTTATCGAATGAATAAGCATCTTTCATAATGAATTCACGAGAACGCATTAAACCAAATCTCGGTCTTAATTCATCTCTATATTTAGTTTGAATTTGATATGGTAAAACTGGTAATTGTTTAGATGATTTAACTAAATCACGTACAAGTGATGTAAATATTTCTTCGTGTGTTGGGCCTAAACAGAATTCACGTTCATGTCGATCTTGAAATCTCATTAATTCTGGGCCATATTTTTGCCAACGACCTGATTCAACCCATAATTCTTTTGGTTGAATAGCACTACAAAATATTTCGATTCCTCCAGCGTTATCCATTTCTTCTTCAATTATATTTTCAACCTTTTTTAATACTCTTAAGCCTAGTGGTAAATAATTGTAAATACCTGCCACTTCATTTTTAATCATACCAGCTCTAAGTAATAAAACATGAGAATCTATTTTAGCTTCTTGTGGAGCTTCTTTTAAAGTTCCGATTATCATTTGACTTGCCTTCATAATGACCTCCTTTAAATACCTAATGAATTATAGCATAGAAAACACTTTATTTCTATTATTATTTGAAAAATAATAAATGATATATTATAATATAATCAGTAAATTTCGATTGACTAAATTTTATGGAGGTTTTACAAAATGGATAAGAATAATTCTTTAATTCGCATCTTTGCGTTAGGCGGATTAGGTGAAGTAGGAAAAAATTGTTATGTAATAGATTATCTTAATCAACTATTTGTAATAGATGCTGGCGTATTATTCCCTGATGAGCATTTATTAGGTGTAGATTATGTAATTCCTGATTTTTCATATTTAGTTGAGAATCAAGAAAGAATAGTTGGCTTATTTATAACACACGGTCACGAAGACCATATCGGTGGTATTCCATTTTTATTAAAACAAGTAAAAATACCAAAGATATACGCTGCTGGTGTCACAATCGATTTAATCGAAAATAAGCTTGAAGAATATCCTGACCTTTTAAACTCTACTCAGATTGTTGAATTCAAGTCACATTTCGTTTACAAATTTGATGGTGTTGAATTATCTTTCATTAGAGTTAATCACTCTATTCCAGATTCATATGGATTCGTATTTAAAACAGAACTTGGAAATATATTCCATACAGGAGATTATAAAATTGATTTAACTCCAGTTGGACCAGGTGCTGAGTTTGATAAGATGGCAAAACTTGGTACTGAAGGTGTACTTGCGCTACTATCTGATTCTACAAACTCTGTAAGAGAAGGATTTACTGATAGTGAATCTAAAGTAGGTGCTTCTTTAATTGAAGTTTTCGCTCGTATTGAAGAGAGAATCATAGTTGCTACTTTCGCATCTAATATGTATCGTGTCCAACAAATAATTGAAGCTTGTGCTTTAACAAATCGTCACGTTGCTATATTTGGTCGTTCAATGGAAAAAACTATTGAAGTAGGTCAACAAGTTGGTTATATTAAAGCTCCTAAGGGACTTATTATTGATCAAACTGAAATCAATAATTATCCACCTAATCAAATGTGTCTTTTATGTACAGGAAGCCAAGGTGAACCTTTAGCTGCTTTATCTAGAGTTGCCAATGGTTCTCATAGATTAATTAAATTAATGCCTAATGATACAGTCATCTTCTCTTCAAACCCAATTCCAGGTAACCAAGAAGGTGTTAACCGTACAATCAACCAATTATTCAAAAAGGGTACTAATGTAATTATTCACTCTCCTATTACAGATACACATACAACAGGACACGCATCACAAGGTGAACAAAAATTAATGTTAACATTAATTAAACCTAAATATTTCGTTCCAGTTCATGGTGAATATCGTATGCAAAGAGTTCACGCTGACACCGCTGTTGAAACAGGTGTAAAAAGAGAAAATACATTTATTTTAGGTAATGGTGATGTTTTAGAAATCGATAAAGATGGCGCTAGAATCAATGGTCATGTCAAAGCAGATGACATCTATATTGCAGGTACTGCAATTGGTGATGTATCTAATATGATAATAAACGAAAGAAAAGCTTTATCTAGAGATGGTATGTTTTCTTTAATAATCACTATAGATACTAAGAATAAATTAATACCTTTAGAACCACAAGTTGTATCTCGTGGATTTATCTATATGAAGGAAGCTGAAGAATTAACTTCTCACTTTGTGGGTATGGCAAAAGATTATGTATTAAATGAAATGAACACAAACAACAATACAAATCTTGTAAATATAAAAGCCTCACTTACTGATTATTTAACTGAGGCAATCAAAAAAGAAACAGATAGACGTCCTATCGTAATTCCAATTTTTATGGACATAACAATATAAAGCACTTATTAAAAGTGCTTTTTCTTTTTATATGTTGTATTTCTTTTTAACACAATTAGAACACATCTTACAAGTTCCTTTATATTTAATATTAAAATATTCACTTATACTTTTATGGACACATTTAGAACCTAAAAAAAGTTTACAGACCTTATCTAATTTATCATATCTATCTTTTTTGATTAATCTTATTTCTTTATCACTTTTTTCATCATTTTCGATATTGTCTATAAAATATTCATTCATCTTAATATCATTAATATTAAATAATACTAACGCTTCCGCATATTTACCATCTCTTGAGGCTCTACCTGATTGTTGTAAAAAATCTTCTATCGACTGTGGTATATCATATTCTATTACATATCTTATATCTGGTATATCTACTCCCATCCCAAAGGCATTTGTACATACTATTACATCAACTAAATGTTTTTTATATAATTCTAATACATTCTTCTTTTCATCTGATGTAAGGTTTCCGTGATACATTAATATTTTAATATTCTTGTCTTTTAAATAATTATATACATGAACTACATTTTTAATTGTTATACAATATATTAATCCATGTATATTTTCTTTATCTTTTATATAAAAATATAAATCTCTATCTTTATTATTTGTTTTTGTTATATTGTAAAATATATTTTCTCTGTCACAATCACCGACTACTATCTTTGGATTATTTAAATCTAATAATTCACATATCTTTTTAGTTGTAAGTGGTGTGGCAGTCGCAGTCAGGGCCAACATTTTTGGCCTTTTTTTAAGTTTTTTTAAGAATTCTGGTATTTTCCCTAACGCTTTTCTAAAATCTTCACTCCAAAGGAGTGTGTGTGCTTCATCACATACTAAAAAATCTATTTTTAAATCTTTTATTTCATTTAAGAATTTATTAGATAATAACCTTTCAGCTGAAACATATAAAATCTTTATTTTATTATTTTTTAATTTATTATATATAATATCTTGTTCCTCAATAGTCAATAAAGAATTAATAAATTCTGCTTTAATTGCTTTTTTCTTTAAATTCATCACCTGATCTTGCATCAGGGCAATAAGTGGAGTTATCACAATTGTAATACCATCAAGCATGAGGGCTGGAAGCTGGAAAGTGATAGATTTACCGAAGCCAGTAGGTAAAAGACCTATAGTATCAAATCCATCAAGTACATTATTTACTATTTCTTCTTGCATAGGCTTAAGCATGTCATATCCAAAATAATATTTTAATAATTCATTTAAATTATATTCTTTCATCTTTATCACCATTAAAATGATAAAGATATCTTTAACTTATTACAAACATAATAATCTTTGAGAAAATAAATTTATTAAAAAGAAAAAAAGAGAATAAAATTCTCTTTTCTACCATTCCTTGTGATGTCTGTCTAATGTAGATACATCTACATTTTCAATAAAATCTTCACCCTTAAAGCTCATATCTTCTGTTTTGTCTGGTTCATGTTTCCACACTACTCCATCATTTAATTGTTCAGAGGCTAAAAATAACATTATAGCTGCACAATTACTTAAATTTAAGCTTCTTATTTTATCTGTTGTAGGAATTCTATAACAATCATCTAAATATTCTTTTAAAATATCATATGCTATACCTGTAGATTCAGCACCAAATATTAAATAAATATTTTCATCATTTGCTTCTTTAAAATTAATAGTTGATGGACTCTTTTTACCATATCTTGTTAAAAAATAATATTTGCCTGGATTTTTAGATTTAAAATCTAAAAAATCATCATATAATTCATAATCTATATAATCATAATAATCTACAGCACTTCTTTTTAATTGTTTCTGATCTATCCTAAAACCAAGTGGTTCAATTAAATGAAGCTTGGCATTAAAGCCAACACAGCTTCTCATAATATTACCTGTATTTTGTGGTATTTCAGGATGATATAATACTACATTTATTTTACTCATAAACTGCCTCACCTGTAAGTGTATATTCATCACAATCTAATATTTTTACACTTACTCTTTGTCCTAAATTTAATTCTTCTTTAGACGCAACATAAATTACACCATCAATATCATCTGGTGCAAACATATAATTTCTAGCAACATACATATAAGATTGTTCATCATAGTTGATGATGAAACAATCATCTAATATCTTGTTGATATATCCTTTATTAATATCAAGTGCTATTTTAGCTTGATTTTCCATTACTAAATCATATCTTCTTTGTTTTTCTGCCTCAGATATGATATTTGGATAATCACAAGCTTTTGTACCTTCCTCAAGTGAGAATGTAAAAGCTCCAAGTCTATCAAATTTAATATCGTGCATAAATTCAATTAAATTATTGACATCTTCCTCTTCCTCATAAGGGAAACCTACCATTACAGTAGTTCTTATAATGGCATCACTAATCTCATTTCTAATTTTATGGAATAATCTATCTAAGATGTCTTTATCACTTCTTCTTAACATCTTCTTTAAGATTTTAGTTTCACTATGTTGAATAGGAATATCAAAATAATGCATCATCTTTGGATTAGTCTTGATGAATTCTAATAATTCATCTGTGACTATTTCAGGATATAAATATAATAATCTTATTTTAAAATCGCCATCGATTTTAACTAATTGTTTAAGTAAATCAACTAAAGCAAGTCTTTTATATATATCAAAACCGTATTTAGTTGTATCTTGACTTACTAAATTAATTTCATAAACACCATTTGATACATGTTCTTTAACTTCTTTTACTATATCCTCTATAGTGCGTGATTTTAATTTGCCACGAATTAAAGGTATAGCACAGAATGCACATCTATTTAAACAGCCATCACTAATCTTTACATATCTCATATAATTTGGTGTTGAATATATTCTATTGAATGGACTAAATTCTTCATTAGATAAATAATTAGATTTTAATGTGTCAGCAATTATTTTAGAAATATTATCATATTCATCTATTGATATAAATCTATCAACTTCAGGAAGTAATTGTTCTAATTGTCCTTTATATCTTTGAGGAAGACAGCCACACACAATTAATTTAGAACCACTTTTTTTATAATCACTAACTTCTAAGATAGTATCTATAGCTTCTTTTCTTGCAGGTTCTATAAATGCACAAGTATTGACAATTAATAAATCAGCATCTTCTGGAGTGTCTATTAACTTGCAATCTTTTTTTATAGTTCCTAAAATCATTTCACTCTCGACTTTATTTTTATTACAGCCTAGTGAAACCATATAAACTTTCATAATTAATCCCCTCTATTATTAAAAGAGGCAAATGCCTCTTTAATAATTATTATTTTTACATTAATATAGCTAAACCTATAGCTAAACCAATTGATAGAAGCACGATGAATAAGGCAAAGAAAATACCTTTTTTCTTTTTACGACCAAATAACATACTTAATACTACTGGTACAACTAATACAATCAACATATAGATTAAGTTTTCTAATGTCTTAATATCAATTAAATTATCGATAAGTCCACTTAATACACCACTTATAATGATACCACAAATTGTCGCACTTAAAGCCATAACGATTGTCACAAGTGAGCCAAATATTTTGTAGCTTCTTAAAATCTTTTTCTTAAGCTTATCTAAATTATTTTCAATTTTATAAACAACTGATTCTTGTTTTAAATCTAATTCTTCTTTTAAATTAGCTTTCTTATAATAACGGTAATCATTATAAGAATCTTCTTTTTTATCTAAGCATACTGCGTATATTATCGCAAATAACAAAAGTACAAGTGATGCAGATATTCCAGCAACTGTATATATAAATGAATATCCATCCTTAAATGCCTTAATTATTTTATTAGGATCTTTAACATCGATCATTTTAACAATTAATCCACAGGCAGAAATAGCCAAGAAAACAAATGATAAAATAATTGAGAAGATAGTAAATCTTGAATTAGCTTTAACAATCTTAATTTCAGATTTATAAATTGAATCATCTTCAATTGTTTGAAGCTCATCAACTGGTTCATCAGTGCTTACATCATCGATATTAAATTCTTGAATTTCTTCTTCACCTTCAATTAATTCACCAGTTAAAACATTATATTTAGGTTCTTGTCTTTGGGAAGGTTGATATAATTTAATAACTCTACCTTTCATATAATCTTCACAAATATATGTTTTACAATAAGGCTTATCTAAATTAAATGGTTGAGTTTCAACATTCTTATTTACACAAATTAAGCCATTTCTAAAATAATGAACAAAATCCAAATAACATAAATATAATTTTCTTGATACGTCACAATAATAATCTAATGCAATTTTAGATATTTCATTACTCTTAATCTTATTTTGATATGCTTCATATTCATTTTTAATTATATTAAGTCTATTGATTACCTTAATCGCTTTTTTCTTAGCAACATAATTCTTATAATTGTCTAATAACCACCAATAAAAACCATCACTTACTAGTCTTCTAGATTCTTCATCATCCATTTCATCTTTGAATAATTTAGTTGTGTAAAATACTGGATTCTTTTCTTTAATTATCTTAATAGCTTCTTTAAAACCATATTTTTTGGCAACTGCTAGCATGAAGTCTGTTTGATTAATAGTCTTAGTTGCTCTACGGAAACATTCTTCATTTTGAATAGCGATTGTCTTAAGTTTCTTTTCTGGTTGTTCTTTTATTTCAAAATCGCCAATACGAGTTAAGAATTCATAAGTAAAAGGTTCATTATAATGTCTTTCAATATAATATGAATCTTTAAATATCTTTTTATCTGGTTCTAATCTCTTATAACATCTTGTGATACCATGATCAGCTAAAAATGAGAATAATATATTATTTTTTGATTTTGGATTAACTTTTAATTCATTAATAAAATCATCATACTTAAGAGGTACACCATTTATGATGACTTCTTTTACATCTAAGAATTCAAAGATAATAAAAGTCAAAGCATTTTCTTTAAATCTTGTATATGTTAAATCATCAATTACATTTTGAATTCTATCTTTGTTTTTAGTTTGAGACTTAACAAATTTTATTAATTTTCTAGAATTGTTATAAATATCATTAACACCAAGCTCAAAATTAGCTTTGTAAGCTAAAGCAAGGCTATTAAGATCATTATAATTTTCTCCATTAAATAGATAAGGTTTCATATTAACATCTCCTTATAATTCGGCACTATCTAACATAATTGTCACAGGACCATCATTTAATAATTCTATTTTCATATCAGCACCAAACACACCAGTTTCTACTTTTATATTTGAGCCTTTCAATAATTTTACAAATTCAGAAAAATAATTATTGGCTAAATCGTATTTCATCGCAGTTGTAAAAGATGGTCTATTGCCGTGTTTGCAATCTGCATAAAGAGTAAATTGAGATATCGCAAGGATTGAACCATTTACATCACTTAAAGATTTATTCATCTTGCCAGCCTCATCTTCAAATATTCTAAGGCCTACAACTTTCTTAAGTAATTTATTAAGTTCTTCTTTTGTATCTCCATCTTTAAAGCCTACAAACAGTAAATAACCTTTGTCACATTTACCAGTTATATTACCATCTACGGTACAAGATGCATATTTAACTCTTTGAACCAATACTCTCATAATTATAAATTATCTCTTTCAATATTGAATATATATTTAACCTTTTTAAGGTTTAAAATCATCTTTTCTAATTCTACTAAATCACTAGTTAATACCTTAAGCTTAACCATTGTCTCTAAATTGTTGTTAGTATTAGCATGAATAGCTAAAATACTCATATTAGATAATGATACAGTATTCATTATTTCAACTAATAAATTCATATTAGATGTAGCTTCAATTTTGATACTTACAGGATATTTTCTAGTTATATTAGTTGCCCAATTTAATTCGATGATTCTTTCTTTGGCAAATGTTTGTGCATTTTTACAATTACAATGGTGTACAACTATACCATAGCCCTTTGTAACATAACCAATAATTGGATCACCAGGAATTGGGTTACAACAAGAACCTAATTTGACAAGAGGGTTTGTTAAACCTTCAACAACTACACCAGTTTCACTGTTAGTAGTTAGAATCTTTTGGTTCTTCTCTATTTGTTTTTTGATACTTTCTTCAGCAAATCTCTTTACACTATCACCGTCATCCATATATTTTAAGAAAACAGTTTTAGCACTTAAATTAGATTTAGCTACTTCAAGATAAATATCTTCTAAACTATTAATATTATTCTTAGAGAATGTCTCTTTTGCAAAATCGTCATCAAGTTCGTAGTTAAAGACTTTATTATTTCTAAATTCTTCTTCAACCATTTGCTTACCATGAGCAATTAATACATCTCTATTTTGTTTATTTAAAAATGATTTAATCTTTCTTTTCGCATTAGAAGTTTTAGCAATCTTTAGCCAGTTTTCACTTGGACCAAATGAATTCTTATTTGTTCTAATGGAGATGATATCACCATTTTTAAGTTCATAATCAAGTGGTACTATTCTGTTGTTTACTATAGCACCAACTGTTGTGTTACCAATATTTGTATGGATTCTATAAGCAAAGTCGATTGTTGTAGCACCAGAAGGCAAATCTAATACTTCACCATTTGGTGTATAAACATAAACAGTTTGACCTAATAAATCTTCTTTTACTTCATCTACATATTCTTTTGAATCCGCATTCTTTTCTTCTTCACTAAGATTTAATAAATCTCCATACCATTTTAGTTTTTGAGCTATTTCAAATTGTTCTTTTTCTTTTGAATAAACAGCGCCTTCTTTATATGCCCAGTGAGCAGCGACACCGAGTTCAGCGATTTGATCCATTTCAACAGTTCTTATTTGAACTTCAAATGTAAATCCATCATTTGAAATAACAGTTGTATGAAGTGATTGATACATATTAGGCTTAGGTACAGCTATATAATCTTTGAAACGTTTAGCAACAGGAGTATATTGGGCATGAATTAAACCTAATACTTGGTAACATTCACCAATTGTATTGACGATAATTCTAATAGCTAAAATATCATAAATATCTTCAAATTCTTTATTTTGATTTTTCATCTTTTTATAGATAGAATAAATATTTTTAATTCTACCTTTAATCTTATAATCTTTAAGATTGTTTTCTTTTAAGATTTCATCGATTTCATTTATTGTATGATCAACATTTTGCATACGAACTGAATCGTCGTTTTGAATCTTGTTTGCAATCTTATTGTAATAAGTAGGTTCAACATATTTTAAACATGTATCTTCAAGCTCAGCTTTGATTTTAAAGATACCTAGTTTATGAGCAAGTGGTGCGTAGATTTCAAGTGTTTCTTTCGCAATTCTTTCTCTTTTGTCAGGTCTAAGTGAACCTAATGTTCTAATATTGTGTAATCTATCGGCAAGTTTAACTAAAACTACACGAATATCTCTTGCCATGGCTATTAGCATATGTTGGTGGTTAGTTGATTGTTTTTGTTCAAATGATGTGAACTTAAGTTGACCAACTTTAGTTACACCATCAACAATCTCAGCGATATCTTCACCAAATTCTTGAGCTAATTCTTCTTTAGTAATAGGTGTATCTTCAACAACATCATGAAGTAAACCAGCCATAATAGTATCTGGTCCTACATGTAAAGTTGCTAAAATACAAGCTACATTTAGTGGATGAATAATATATGGTTCACCACTTTTTCTAAATTGACCATCATGTAAAGCATAAGCTCTCTCATAAGCTTTAGTAATTCTTTCAATAGAATCTTCACTATGAATATATGTTTTTACGATATTTAATAAATCATCTAATTTATCATAATTTACCATAGTAACACCTCCTAAATCTTTGAATTACTCTCCTTCGTACTCTACTAATGACTTAACAACATAATCCTTTAATGTTTCTCTTCCCTTAAGGTCGACTAATTCAATAACAAAAATCAAGCCTACTACTTCTCCACCTAGCTTTTCAATTAAGTGACAGGCAGCAAGTGATGTACCTCCAGTTGCAAGTAGATCATCAACAATTAAAACCTTGTCTCCAGGTTGAATTGAATCTTCATGCATGCATAAAATATTTTTTCCATATTCTAAACTATATTCTTCGCTAATAGTTTTTCTAGGAAGCTTTCCTGGCTTTCTAACTAACGCAAAACTCTTTTTAGTCATTGCAGAAACTGGGGCACCGAAAATAAAACCTCTAGCTTCTGGTGAAGCAATCTTATTAGCGCCACATTCAATTGCGTACTTATTGAATTCATCAATAGTATATCTAAATGCATCTGCATCTTGAATTAGTGGTGTTATATCTCTAAATATGATTCCTTCTTTTGGATAATTTGGAATATTTTTAATATAATCTTTTAAATTCATAACACACCTCGCCAAAAAATATATAATAATTATATCATAATTATTTATATTCTAGAAGAAAAATCGTAAAAATAAGCGTTATTTTGACGTTTTTTTATAAAACAAAATAAATATACAATTTTTTAAATGAAATATCGTAATTTAAGACAATTATGCTATAATTTTAAAGAGGAGATTTAATTATGAAGCCACTTGCGTATAGAATTAGACCAAATAGCTTTGATGATGTGATTGGACAAGACCATTTAGTTGGGAAAAAAGGTGTTATAAGAAAGATGCTAGAGCAAAATAAGTTATTCTCTTTGATACTTTATGGTAAAGCTGGCTGTGGTAAGACTACCATAGCTGAAATAATAGCTTCTTATTATCCATTATCAAATTTTTCTTTTAATGCTTCTACTGACAATAAAGCCAAATTAAAAGAAATAGCTGAAGCAACTAAATATCACAGCGAAATCATCTGTATAATAGATGAAATTCATAGAATGAATAAAGATACACAGGATTTTTTGTTACCTTATTTAGAAAAAGGTAGCCTAATAATTGTCGGTTTAACTACAGAAAACCCATACAGAAGCATAAATCCAGCTATTAGAAGTCGTTGTCATGTTTATAGAATAAACGAAATCAATAGAGTTGAATTAAAATATCTACTTAAAAAGACAATTAAGGCTGAAGGATATAACGAATTATCTGATGATATACTTGAATTAATAATATCTGTTTCATCATGTGAAGTTAGAAGCGCACTTAATATGCTTGAAGTAATTGAAATGCTTGATAAAAATGATTTAACCCTAGAAAATGCTAAGGAATTGGTAGGTAAAAAATCATTTAATATCGATGAAAAGGGCGAATATTATTACGATTGTGCAAGCGCGATGATTAAATCCATAAGAGGCAGTGACCCAGATGCGGCACTTCATTATATGGCAAGACTTCTTCAGACTGAAGATTTAGAATTCATATGTAGAAGATTATTATGTAGTGCTTATGAAGATATAGGTTTAGGTAATCCAAATGTTGGTCCTAGAGTTTTAGCAGCATGTGATGCGGCAATAAGACTTGGTCTTCCTGAGGCAAGACTTCCACTTGCGTATGCTGTTGTAGATTTAGCTACTTCTCCTAAATCTAATTCAACATATCTTGCAATTAATGAAGCGATAGCTGATTTAGATAAACTAGAATCTATGACTATCCCACCACATATATTAAATAAAGAATTAAAAAGTGGGCTTTATGAATATAAATACCCACATGATTATCCAAATGGTTATGTTAAACAACAATATTTACCAGATGAATTAAAAGATAAAATTTATTATAAAGCTAAAAACACAGGTTCTTATGAACGTGCAATAATTGAATTTATGAAAAAACTAAAGGCAGAGTAAATTAAATTACTCTGCCTTCATTTTTCTTAATGTTTCTAAATCTGTTGAAATCAAAACTGGAATTATTATTGGACTTCTCTTTAATTCTTTATAAATATAATGAGAAATCTCATTTTTAAGTACTGTTTTATATTCACTCCAGTTGATAAATTTAGTAGCTAAATGTTTCTCACTTACCAAATAGAATATCTCTTTAATTTTAACAATAATATTTACGTTTTCTACTTGAGTATTAAAACCCTTAGTTACTACTTCTGGTCCTAATAATACTGTCTTTGTACGTGGATTGATATTGGCTGTGACTAACACTAAACCATCTTGAGCTAATAATTCTCTGTCTCGCATTACAACGTCGCCTACATCCTTAAATGCTTTACCATCAATTAATAATTCACCACAAGGTACAGAACCTGTAATACCAGTGTAATCGCCATTTTCAAATGATAAAATATCACCATTATCTACAATTAAAATATTTTCATCTTTATATCCAACACAATCTGCAACTATTCTAAGTGCGTATTGATGTCTATATTCACCGATAACAGGAATGATATATTTTGGTTTTAAAATATTGATCATTTCTTTTATTTCTTCTCTGTTAGCTGAGGCATCAGGTAATAAAGATGTATTGAATAATTTAACTTTACTAGTGTTATGGAAAATAGTATCTAATGTCTTAGCAGCTAATTTTTCAGTACCTAAGTATGGATTAGTTAAAATGATTACTGTATCACTTTCTTGAAGCTTGATTAATCTGTCGATACCTTTACTCATTCTACCTAACATATGATATGGTTCATGACGTTCACCTGTGACAATAACGACAAGGTCTTTTTCATCGTTTTTGTTATTGTCATCCATATATCTTAAATTAACAAATTTATTCTCGGGTATTCTTAAATATCCAAGTCTAATTGCTTCTCTAACTAATTTTTGAGTTTTTAATCCAATTATAGCTATTCTTTTATTATGTTCTATTGCGATATTACAAATTTGTTGTATACGCAAAATATCTGATGAGAATATAGAGAATATTAATCTATTATCTGTATGGGCAATTAAATTAGTCATTCTCATTTTAAATTCTAATATTGTACCACGAGATTGTTCATTATTAGCACCTAAAGATTCAGTCAATAATGCGAGTACGCCATCTTTTGAAAATACGGCAAGACTTCTAAACATATGAGAATAATCAATCTTAGAATTTTGGTCAAAATTATAATTAGATGTGTAAATTATATAACCATCGTTTGTCTTAATTGCAATACCAAATGCTTCTGGTATATTGTATGATACTTCAAAGAATCTAATAGTTATTTCACCAAAGTGAATAGCTGTTTTACTTGTTACTTCTTCAAGTTCATCATCGTCATAATCAATTTCTTCTTCATCTAATTTATCCTTAAGAACTGATAAAGTAAATTTAGAACCAAATACTTTTAATTTTTTCTCTCTTAATAAATAAGATACTCCACCTATATGATTGTCGTGGGCATTAGTTAAAAAAATGCCTGCCACACGATTCATGTTTTCTCTTAAATAACTTAAGTCATTGACAATGACATCAACACCATAAAGCTCACTTGTTGGATATTTTAAGCCACAATCAAGTATAAATATTTTATTGTCAACTTCAAGGCAATATAAGTTCTTGCCATTTTCTTGAACACCACCAAGTGGAATAAAATTAATTTTACTCATAAATACGTACTTATGGCTTATGCCATTCCTTTCTTTAATATTTCAAATATCGAAAATTTATAACATAATTTTACAACACTTGTAAGAATTAGTCAATAAATCCTACTTTGAAAACGTTAAATATAATATAGAAAAAAGAGTGATATAAAATCACTCTACATACTTTCTTTAAGTATATCTAATACTTCATCACGTGTAAGCTTCTTGTATCCACCATCTAAAAGGAATGTACCATCTAAAATAGTATCATACATTTCACTAGTTACACCCAAGTCAGAAATGTGCATTACTAAGCCAATTTCTTTCATCCATTCGCTCATCATTGTCAAACCTTCTTTTGCAATTTCTAAATCTGACTTTTTATAAGGTTCTCCATCTCTTTTACCAAATGGATTTACATTCCATACATTTAAAGCAAATCTTTTGAACTTAAGTAAACCATAAGGTAAGATATAACAATAATAAGGAATTGATATACTAGATAATGTCATACCGTGAGTTGCGTTTGTAACTGCACCAATTGCTTGACCAATCATATGAACTTCCCAATCTGTTGTTTTACCTTTTGCAACTAAAGTATTTAAAGCCCAAGTTGCAGTCCACATAATGTTACTTCTTGCATCATAATCTTGAGGATTTTTAACTGCGATTTTAGAAGAATTAACAAGGGATTTCATCATGCCTTCCATGATGTAATCTGATGTATTGTCATCTTCTCCTGAGAAATATTGTTCCATAATATGACTCATTATATCAAATATACCAGCTACCATTTGATATCTAGGTACTGAGAATGTATATTCAGGATTTAAAATAGTGAATTTAGGAAACATATTGTCTCCAAATACTTTTCCTATTTTTAAATTTTGACTTGGATTAGTAATAACAGATCCACCATTCATTTCACTACCTGTACCAACCATTGTCAAAACTGTACCAACTGGTATTGGCTTTACTTCACATTCTTTTTGTTCTAAATAATATTCTTTCCAAGGATCTAAAGATTTATCTAAATTGACACTCGCACTTACACCCTTTGCATAATCAATTACAGATCCACCACCTATAGCAAGTAATAAATCAGCTTTATGTTTTCTTGCAATCTCTACACCCTCATATAATTTTTCAATAGTTGGGTTTGACATTACACCGGCATCTTCTACTACACTCTTACCTAGTTTTTCTAATATAGCTATTACTTGGTCATAAATACCATTTTTCTTTATAGAACCACCACCGTAAATTAAGACGATGTTTTTGCCATAATTTTTTAATTCGCTTTCTAAATATTTTAATGAATCGTTACCAAAATATAATTTTGTTGGATTATAATACATAAAATTTCCACGCATAAAATTATTCCTCCGTTTTTTACCATAACTATATTTTATCATTAATTAACCTCATAATAAAGATATTAATTAATATACAAAACAAAAAAAGGAAAAATATGAATTGTACACATTAAAAAAAGAAAAGGGATCAATTAATCCCTATTTTTTAGCATTTAACTAATGCATATAATTTCTTACCACGACGGATAACAATGTATCTGCCTTCGATGGCATTTTCTTTATTTAATATGAAATTCATATCAGTAACTTTATCACCATTTACTGTTACAGCACCACTTTGTAGGAATTGACGAGCTTCTCTGTTACTTGAGGCAAGCTTAGCTTCTACTAAGCCTGTAAGTAATGTTTTATCATCACTACCATCGATAGTTGTAAGACCATTAAAGCCCATTTCAATTTGATCTGCAGTTAATGATTTAATATCACCTGAGAATAATGCATCACTAATCTTAACTGCTTCTTCATATGCTTCTTTGCCGTGAATGAATGTAATTACTTCACGAGCTAAAGCCTTATGTGCTTCTCTTAAATGAGGAGCTTCTTCATTTTTCTTAGCTAATTCTTCAATTTCTTCTTTTGATAAGAATGTTAAGAACTTAAGGTAATCAATTACCTTAGCATCTTCACTGTTGATAAAAAATTGATACATTTCATATGGAGATGTCTTTTTAGCATCTAACCATACAGCCTTACCATTTGTCTTACCGAATTTAGTACCATCACTTTTGGTTAATAAAGGCATTGTGAAACCATATACTTCTTTTCCTTCTTTTTTTCTAACTAAATCAATACCAGCTGTGATATTACCCCATTGGTCTTGACCAGCAACTTGAAGTGTTACATTCTTTTCTTTATTTAAATACCAGAAATCTAATGCTTGTAAAATCATATAAGAAAATTCAGTAAATGTAATACCTGAATCTAGACGTCTTGAAACGATATCCTTTTGTAACATAATATTTACATTGAAATATTTACCATAATCTCTTAAAAAATCAATAATATTGATTTTGCTTAACCAATCTCTGTTGTTTACGACTTCAAAACCAAATAATTTTTCAGCTTGAGCCTTTAAGCAATTGAAGTTGTGATCAACTGTTTCATATGTGATCATAGGACGTTCTGCATCTGGTTTTGGGTCACCGATTAAGCCTGTACCTCCACCTACAAGTAAAACTGGATGATGTCCAGCATCTTTAAGTCTTTTTGAAATTAAAAAGCTAGAAAAATGACCTATATGTAGTGAATCACCTGTTGGGTCTGTACCAATATAAAAAGTCATTCCACCTTTGTTTAATTTTTCTTTAATTGAAGGATCTGATACATCCTTAATTAAACCTCTCCATTCTAATTCTTCATAAATTCCCATTTTAATCTTCTCCTTATAATAAAAAATAAAACGCCCTTATATCTAAGGACGTCAATTAACGCGGTACCACCTTAGTTCTATATAATAAATTATATAGCACTCTTGATTTTTATTTCTCCTAATACGTAATTCATATTTAATACAATATCTAGTTCCACCTAACCTAGACTCTCTATAATTTATGTAATAAATATTACTTTATATTATTCATCGAAAATATTAATTTGTTGATTTTCTCTTAACTACTGAATGTGGAAGTAAGATATTATCATCACTAATTTCTTCATTTGCCATGTACTTAGTTAATAATCTCATTGACACAGCACCTATATCATACACCGGTGTATCTAGACATGTCAACTGTGGACGTGATAAAACTGCATATTTTGTATTTTGAAGACCAATAACTGAAATATCTTCAGGAACCTTATAGCCACTTTCAATAGCAACATTCATAAAGCTAATTGCGATACTATCACGAACACCAATTAAAGCATCAATCTTATGATTCTTTAATAATTCTTTGAAGTGTAATGTACTAATTGATACATCACCACTTGTTCTAAATACATTTGGTTCCATGTTAGCTTCCTTCATAGCTTTTTCATAGCCTTGAAGTTTGAAAAAATTAGATGAATATTTATGTACTGTAGATGCAAAATAAATATTCTTCTTACCACTTTCGATTAAATCCTTAGTTAATTTATATGTAGCAGCTTCATAATCGATTGATACAGATGGAACATCTTTATCAGTATATGATGCATTACATAATACAAGAGGAATTTGAGCATCTTGTATGTGATTAATAACTAAATCCATTTCTTCTTTTTCTAATTCTTCATTAAGTAATAAAATACCATCTACTTGTTCAGAAACAATCTTTCTTAATGTTTCTTTTAAGTCCTCTTCTGGTGCCATAGTGAATAATTTAATTGCATAATCATATTTTTTAGCAATATCACTAATACCACCCAATAATTGAGCAGCAGCTGCACGGCTAACATCAGCAAGTACAATACCAACTGTTGTTGTTTTTCTTGACGCTAAGCCTCTAGCAATAGCATTAGGACGATATCCTAATTCTTTTATAACTTTAAGAACTTTTTCCCTTGTCTCAGGATTAACCTTCTCAGGATTATTCATAACTCTACTTACGGTTGCAAGTGAAACCTTAGCAGCACCAGCAACGTCGTATATTGTTGTATTATTTGCCATACTACTACCACCTTTCCGTTAAAATACGTATCAATTATAACATCATTTTCATTCATTTTCAATCATTTCATGGTAAAAATATGAAATCGCTTTTATAATTTACCATTCAACGATTTTTTTATCAAAGAGATGGAAAAAATTGCCTTCAGTTAAAGGTATATTTTCACTGAAGTAATAAATCCTATTGGTATCATCAAATATAGTCGTTACATAACCTGTAATACTGATATTATCAAATTCTTCTTTAGTACCATAATAATATAATTTAGTATCTGTATTTACAGTAAATGATGTTTTAACAATATTATTTATATTGTTGTAAATCAATATAGATTTTAAGTTTGCTGAATTGTTTATTACATTATTTTCTAATGATTCTAAAGCTTTTGGCAATCTTATTTCTTCAAGATTTTCATTTGAATAAAATGTATATGAACCAATATGAGTAATGTTATCTGATAAAAAGAATTTATCATTTAAAGGACAATCATAAAAGCCATATTCACCAATATATTCTAATTTGTCATTAAATGTTACATTTTTTAATGATGATGCAGAATAGAATGCATAATCAAAAATAGATTTAATATTTTCACCTAATATTACATTATAAACTACACTATCTGCTCTAAATGCATTACTTAAAATAGCTTCACAATTATCTTCTA
>JAILIY010000063.1 GCA_024695025.1 Acholeplasmatales bacterium | reverse complement strand
AGCATAAACAGCTTTTAAGAAGTCTGTTTCGTTAAATCTCTTAGTAAATTCGTTTAAGTAACCAAGTAATTCTGCTCTATCACGCCATGAAGGTTGTACTGAAATGATTGCTGTATCATTATTAAAGAACTTACCCATTGCATAAGGTAAAGATGTTTTACCTGTACCTGAAATACCTTCTAGAATTACGATCTTACCTGTTGCAAGAGCACCGAACCATCTAGCGATAATATCTCTTGTATAGAATAGTTTTAATTGTGATGCAGAATAGTTAATGAATCTATCTACTAAATCAGGTAAATCTAACATATCTGATTGATTCATAACTGTTATTCTTGGATTTTCTGCAGCTAATTGGTCAACTTGAATAAGCTTAGAGAATCTTGATTCACTATCGCCTTTCTTTTTACCACTAGGTCCTTCGTAATCAGCTACACCCTGACTACCAGCACCAATTTGTGAAACACGCATTGCTAAAATCTTATTTTTTTCATCAATAAGTTCAACAACCTTTTGATTTAATAAAGATACTTCTTCAACTAATGTATCCTTATCGATTTCACGTTTAACAAATCTTACGTATCTTCTTAGTAATTGGAATATCAATATTACCAATAATGCTAAGAAACCTACATTGATAATTAGAACTAGAATAAATGCGATATAATCTAGTACGCCCCAATCACCAATAGAGTTACCTAGTGACTCAAAATAGTCAGACCAGTCACCATAAAATACTTTCTTAATAATTTCAATGTGTAGTTTAAACCATTCTACGACGTTATTCCATAAATCCTCTAGGAAACTTACGTAGAATCTTGCAAATTTACTCATAAACTCAACTCCCTTAATCTATTGAATCTTTTGTTTTGAATTAATTATTCTTCCTCTTTTTTGTCATCTTGAGGTTCAACATCAGATTCAACCTCAGGTTTATCTTCAACTGCTTCTTTTGCAGCTTCAGGACTTTGTTCACTACTATTTTCTACTTCTTCAACATCAACAGTATCATCTTTTACTGCTTCGTTGTTTGTTTCTTCAACAACCTCATTAGTTTCATTATTTCCAAGTTCTTTATTTTCTACTTCTTCGGTTGTTTCATTATTTTCTTCCTTAGGAGCCTCAGGCTTCTTAGGATTCTTCATTTCTTCAGGAATATTTTCCATACCACCATACATTTCTGCAAGTAGTTCTAAACGCATTCTTTCCTTTTCTTCAGCAATAATTTCTTCTTTACGACTATCTAACGCAGCAATATTCTTTTCACCACGTAATATCATAATATTTCTTACCACGAAGAATATTTCAATAACTAATATTATAATAACAGGTATAATAAATAGAGCCAACCAATGATCAGTAATATAATCTAACGTTTTACCGCCACCATAATTAATAGAATATACAACACCTCTAACATTACTTACATCAACAAATTGAACAACATTATGATTTTGTTCAATAATATACATATCTTGTTGCCAAGTTTTATATGATGTAGAATTAATGTCTGGTGTTATACCATCTGCTTCATAAGATGGGGCAACATTTAAGATTACACTACAATATTTTTCATATGTATAGTAGACTTGCCCTAAACTCACTGCCTTATCGCCTTGACATATATAACTTAATACTTTACCATTTGTATCAACAACGATATCTATTACTCTATGGGTATTTAAATCGTCAATCGCTTCATCATAAAAAGTGATAACATCTCCAACATCTATACTTGACGCCTTACTCTTTTTAAAAACCTTTACGTTAACTAAATCACCTTTGTCAAAATCTTTTATTTTGAAATTTTCCCATTCCTTAGGCCAATTTTCTTCGCTATTTTCAACTCTAGTCATTGAATCTGATTGTACACTTAAAAAACCTCTACCAAAAATATTTGGAAAATTTCTATTCCTTGCTCCACCATTGATATTCATGATAGAGAAAATTAACAACATTAATAGTATAGAATAAAAGAAAACATTACCAACAATGCGCAAACATAAAAACACTTTTTGCTTTGTTGTTAATGGTTCTTTTTCCTTTTTTTGCTTATCATTAGCTATTTCCATAGAACTCACCAACCATTTCTACAGTTTTTAGACCTTTCCAAAATCGAAAGTTGTTTAATACTCTATTAGATTTTAACATATTTATTCATCAAAATAAATAAGTATTTCTTCAATAAGTCATAAAACAACCTATTTTTTTAATTATTATACACATTTTTTAAAAATAAGTCAAAAAAAATCAGCCAACTATGTTGACTGATTATTAATTATGCTGCGTTTGTTTTTGTAGAGAATACAAGATTTAATGATACAGGGATATCATTTATTGCATCAATGCAATCTCCATCCCATCCCTCAAACCAAAAATATATTCTAAATTTTATCATATCATTTGAAGTTAAGCCACCATCTTTCATTCCTTCTCCAGATGGCGTATAAGGAACAAGTACATTAGGACTATCTAATGTATCACCATTTCTATAAACGACGTCTCCACGATTAACAATTCTATCCATAGATAAAGCTGAATTCAAATTACTAAAAGTATCACCATGGATTGAACTATAATATTGATAAGCAAAATTATTTTCCAGCTCCATCACACCGCCAAAATCATACAAATCATTTATGCCATCATAAGTTGGTTTTGTTGATCCTGTCTGATAAATTGTAAGCTTATTAGGATAAACCGAAGAACCAATATCATAACTTTCAGGTTTACCTTTTTCAACTATATCGTATCTTTGAAATGCTGCACGACATGAATTTGCTGCATTAATATTAACTTTACCATATAATTCTTTATTAAAATAATCATTTAATGTTATTTTATTCATAATTTGAGTACTACAATTTTCTGAAGTAATCAAATCTTTCTTTAAAAATATAGTTGGAGCTGTTGATACAACATCACCGCTTATACTATAAATTGATAAATATAAATCAAAAAATATTAAGCCGTTAGCTGTCATAAAACCACCATAAGAATCTTTACCAGTAACTAAATTATTACCTGCCATATCATAAAAACTTGTTAGCATAGTGCCAGTTGATGGTAATGTCAAAGATGTTCTTGCTGCAGTACATTGTAATAGTTTTGTACTTCTAAAAGCTTGAACAGGTCCACCTAGTCTATTGATATATTTATAATCATGTCCCATATTTAACAAAATTTGACGATATAAATCTTCTTGACGTATCTCGTCATGAAAATCATCAGCATTGCCCGTAAGAGACAATTGTATACCATATTCAGATTGTTCATCTTCCTCATTTTTCTTTAAATTAATGGTAAACTTATCAAATGTAGTATTAGTAGTTATTCCAACCCAAGCAAATGTAGTTGCTACAGCTGTAAATAATGATAAAACAACTAATAATACACTCATATATACTCTTCTTGTAGTTTTCTTCACTTGAGTCTCACTCCTTTCTAATACTTTTTTAATAACATATTTACTTTATCTACTAAACGACAAATATGCTATGGTGATATTATTTCAGCTACGTAACCTGAATAATGAATACCATAGCATATTATAATTCATCCAGCAATTTTAATAATATAAATAATTGATGGGAATATTATTAATTACATATTAAAATGATGTCATTTAGTATTTTAAAATAAATATATTGAGGAGGGAAGGAGAAATCTCCTTCTCCCCAAATATTTTACTATGCTGCAGCGTCAAATCTTAAAGCAAAATCAAATTGTTGACCACCACAAGCATCGAAGCATAGATCATCTCCACCTTCTAGCCAAATAACAAATGTTAATTTAACAGCAACATTTGCTGTTGCAATTGTAACATTATCAATATTTGTAGCATCACTTACAGTTGCAGTATCAGATGTTGTAATAGGCGCCTTATTCATAACTTGTGCATAATATAAATGTGCACCATATAATGTTGCAGATTCTGTTTCTGTACCATCTGCACCAATATATTTAGTTGTACCAGACATCTTTGTTGTATCAGTAACTTGACCTAATGATGTATATTTTGAAGATGCATCGTATTCTGGTGTATATGCAATCTTATCTGTTTCATATACTTTCTTTAAAACATCATTCTCGTAAACTGCTGTTCTTAAAGCATTAACAGCATCTACTTTAAATGATTGAGTTGCAGTAATTGATGATGTAACTTGTTGATATGCATATTGAGTAGGTAATACTGCTGTTGTTTGTGTAGAAGTAATACCTGTCTTATTTACTACTGATAATTTAGCAGCAACTTCTCCTGCAGCACCAGCTTTAACCCATACATTAAACTTCATAAATGCAGTTGATGCAGTTGGTTCTGTCTTTGCAGCTTCATCTGCAGTATAGAATTCAGATAAATCAGTTGCTCCTTTAGGTTTTACAGGTACAAAGTCAGATTTTCTATTATTTGCTTGCCAAGCTGTTCCATTACCATTCCAGTCAGCAGCACCAAAGTTAATAGCACCTGAGAAATTTGAACCGTCTTTTGATACTAAAATAGAAGTAGCACCATTTGATTCTGTTGCTGCTTCAACACCAGTAACTGTTGCAGTTGGATTAATTACATACCATGCATAAGTTGATGTACCTAATGTAGCAGCTACAGCAGCTAATGCTACACCAGACATAGCTAATTTTGTTAAACCTTTAAATTTCATAATTGTTTTTCTCCTTTTTATAAGATTTTTGTTATTTCCTTTACGTATTAATCATATACTCGCTTAGATGCGAAAGATAGTCTTACATCCACAGGATTTGCTAGCCCATCAATATTGTCGGCGTCCCAACCTTCTAGCCAAATTCTAAATGTAATGTACTTAGCGGCATCACCAGATTGTAGTGTTACCATCTCTTTGTAGTGATCTGCATCTGCGTCTGATGCATTCTCTACTTTTTCTAATCTTTCACTATCCTTAGCAGGTAGCTGATTAATAATATTTGTAGGTAAGTTGTTATAAGATAAAGCTTTCAATCTTCTCTCCGCGCTTACCAATTTATTATAATATGTAAACATCGCATTAACATCGCTGTTATACATATAATAATTAGAATCATAATCATACTCATAATATATAACGCCATCTGAGAATGTTGTACCTTCAAATCTTGTTAATTCATAAGTATAATATTGTTTGCCAGAAACTGGCTCTGAATCTTCTGTTACAGTATATGTTGTGCCATCACTTACGTAGTATGATACGCCACTTACAAATTCTGTACCAGTAAATTCTTTATAATCATATACGAAATAATCTTTACCATCTACATATGCGGTATCTGAAGTTACTCCGTAATTGATATAATCTGTTGCGTAACTACCAAGGTTCTTTGAACCATTTGTAGTATCATTAATTTCATATATTAATGATGAAGCTTCATCAGTAGTATATACTTGAGTTTCATCATGATATTCATAATAAATATCTGTTGTTCCTATTTCTTCACCAGCTGTCACTTCTTGGATAACATATTGTCCATCAACGAACAGATAATATTGTTTTCCTTCTATGAATTTAGCATCTGTTGTTTCAGAATATCCTGCTTCAACAGTTGTAAGATTAGAAACTGTTGAACTAATTCTTGTAGAATTTGATGTGTAAACTTGGATTATTTCATCAGAATTATAAGTTTTAATTACTCCGTTTTCTGAAGTAGTTAAACCTGCATGTAATTTTATTTTTCTTACTTCACTAGTAAGTAGTGTAGGTAAGATTGTATCACCAGCAGTATTTTTACCACTATATCCTGTCATATATACATCGTATTTTAGCTTATCCATTTCGTTATCTGATTCTGGTTTAAAATAAACTGAGAATTGAGCATAGTAACCACTTGATGGTGAATGGTATCCGTCATTACTACTTAATGTAGTAAAATCTCTACCATTTGTAGTAGTTACAGGCCAGATTTGGATTTTATCATTCATAACCTTATTTAATTCTTTTGTTAAATCTTCACCAGATAATTCTGTATAAACTTTATTCATATTCTCATCATATGAAATTTTATAGAATGTATCTGCTTGTTCAGTTTGATCATCTTTACCATAGTTTTTATATGGATGAATTTCGTAAGTTCCGTTTCCATAGTCTCTTGCTATTACTTTAAGCATTTGTTCATTGGATAAATCATTGTAATAATTCTTTCCATCGATTGATACCAAGAAACCATTTCCACCAACAACTTGGAAATCGAAATTTTCGACGGTAGCTGTTGAGTTGATTTTAAACCATGCCCAAGTAGTGGATGTTAAAGTCAACGCCGTAGCTAACGCTGTCGATGAAGCTAATATTAATTTTCTAAAAGTCTTCACGGTTAACACCCTCTCTTTGTTAATAGTTTTTTTACTCTGTTTCTTTATATGTGAATTCTAGATAAACTGATATATCTCTACCAGCTGCATCTACACCATAAATGTAATCTGCATCCCATCCTTCAAGCCACATATAGAATGTTACCTTAAGATCATTATATTTTTTCTCTGTATAGTCATATGTAAACAAACCTAATGAATCATCAGAATAATTATTATCTGTTTGAACCATTTTATTCTTTCCTTCACTTAAAGGATATTTAGGGAATAAAGAATTATAATATGTATACATTGCACTATAATTTTTGTAATGTGTTGGATCTGTTTCATCTGCACCTTCTAGTGCTACAGAACCTAAATCTAAATCAGTTGGTGTTTCATAAACTTTTAAGCCACCAAGATCTGATGAATTAACTCCAAGTCTCATTGCATTTGCAACATTCAAACTTAATTCATCACCAGAACCATACTCAGTTACTTCTCCATTTTGGTATGCTGTTAATTTATTTTTTAGTTTAACCGAAGTATCTTCCGCAGATATCTTAGTTAAATCACCAAATACTAAATTGTATTTTTCTCTAAAATTTGAAGATGAAGTTGAACCTTCAGTAGATAATCTAAAATATAAATCAAATTGAATATATCTCGCATCTTCTTCACTATTTTTCTTAGCAACTTCTGATACATGATTGTAATTTGTGTAATCTAATTCTTGTTTAGTTACTGGATTATTATCAGCATCTAAAACTGGATTTCCATCTTCATCAAGTACTGGAACATCTTTATATACATCTTCTCTAACAACTGTATCATATTCAAATATTGCATTTCCTGCTTCATCATATTGAATATTACCATTTTCATCTAGTTTTAATGTACAACCATCATAAGCTAAATTATCATATGTTTCAGCTTCGCCTGCAATCAATTCTTTAAATTGATTTGATGATATATCTTGACTGAAATTAGTTCCATCAAGTGAGATAAGTATACCATCGTCCCATTGCATCTTAACATTTGTTGATTCTAGCCAAACATTATCGTTTCTAGAAAACCATGCATATGTTGTTGCTGTTAAGCATAAAGCTGTCATGGCAGCTGCTGAAGCACTCATTATTAACTTTCTGTATAAGGTTTTCTTCTTCAAGCTACCACTTCCTTAATACTTTTTCTTCTTAAATCATTAAGCAGCTACTGCTACTGTTAAATCAAACTTAATTGTACCAGCTAAAATATCTTCATCGCAATCTGGGTCTTTACCTTCAAGCCAGAAGAATACTGAATATTTTAAGTAGTTACCAGCCTCACCAGTTTCAGATTGTTCTGATGCTGTTTGACCGATAATGTAATTTTGGTTTCTAAATACTACACCACTTTTACCT
>JAILIY010000058.1 GCA_024695025.1 Acholeplasmatales bacterium | reverse complement strand
TGGCTATGTTTTATTAATTGGTGGTTCTTTACCTTATAGTGGTGCGATTAGGCTTTCAGATATGGGACTTATTGCCTTAAAGTGTGGGGCAGGTGTTTCAACAATTGCTATACCTGATTCAATTTGTGAATATATTATACCTAATATATTAGAATCTACAGTTTATCCACTTTCTTCTTTAAATGGCTTTATTAAATTTAATAAAGATGAAATAGATAAATTAATAAAAAGATATAAAGTAATATCTATAGGTATGGGTATAGGTAATAATGATGAAACATCTAAATTATTAGAATATATCTTATTAAATTATGATAAAAAATTAATAATAGATGCTGATGGATTAAATGCATTATCTAATAATGTGGAATTATTAAATAAAACTAAAGCCAAAGTAGTTTTAACACCACATATTAAAGAATTCTCAAGATTAATAAAAAAAGATATTAATGAAATATTAGATAATGAAATAATATATGCAAAGGATTTTTCATTAAAATATAATTGTGTACTTTTATTAAAAGGACCAACAACTATAATTTGTGATGGTTTTGATGTATATTTAGTTAACAGAGGCACAAGTGGTATGGCAACTGCTGGAAGTGGAGATGTCTTAAGTGGAATAATAACAGGCTTACTTGGTTATATTGATAATATTTCACTTGGTGTTGCACTTGCATCTTATATTAATGGTTTGGCTGGAGAGCTTGCTGAAAAAGAAAACAACGCCATTACAATGACGTCAAAAGATACAGTAAATAATATTAAAAATGCGTATGAATATATATTAAAAAAATTAAATAAATAAATTATAAAATAATTTATTAAATTTATATATATTTATGTTAAAATTGATAATAGAGGTGGTAGTATGCATAAGACAAAAATTATATGTACATTAGGTCCTGCATGTGATGATGAAGAGTTATTAAAGAATATGATCAAGGGTGGCCTTGATTGTGCGAGATTAAATTTTTCTCATGGTACACATGAAGATCATAAAATAAGAATGGATAGAGTAAAGAAAATAAGAACTGAATTAGGGGTACCTCTTCCAATATTATTAGATACAAAAGGTCCTGAAATTAGGGTAAGAACATTTAAAGATGGTAAGGTAGAACTAAAAAAGGGCGATTTATTTACATTCTCTCCTGATTTTGATTTAGTTGGCGATGAGCACATCGTTGGTTTAACTTATCCAAATCTAGCTAAATATGTAAATAAAGCTGGTATTAAAATTTTAGCTGATGATGGTAACGCTTCATTTGAAGTAGTTAAGGTAGAAAATGGTAATGTTATAACTAAGGTTTTAAATAATTGTAAATTATCAAATAAAAAATCAATCAATATCCCAAACGTAGTTATAGATATGCCATATGTTAGTGAAGTAGATAGAAAAGATATTATTTTTGGTATTCAAGAATGTGTTGATTATATCGCAGCATCTTTCGTAAGAAGAAAAGAAGATGTACTCGAAATAAGAAAAATATTAGATGAATATGATACTACAGGTAAGATTAGAATTATTTCAAAGATTGAAAATACTGAAGGTATCCAAAAGATGGATGAAATAATAGAAGTATCTGATGGTATTATGGTAGCAAGAGGTGACATGGGTGTTGAAGTACCATTTAAGATGTTACCAAAGATTCAAAAAGAACTTATTCATAAGTGTTATTTAAAAGGTAAAATCGTAGTTACTGCAACTCAAATGCTTGATTCAATGCAAACAAACCCAAGACCAACAAGAGCTGAAGTTAGTGATGTTGCAAACGCAATATATGATGGTACAACAGCTATTATGTTATCTGGTGAATCAGCTGCAGGTAAATATCCACTTGAAGCTGTTACAGCTATGAGAGATATTGCCGATTACGCTGATGAAAACATCAATTATAATCAAAAGTTCTTAGATGAAGACTTAAATTTAGGTGATGATTTCTTATCATCTATTTGTAACGCAGCTGTACTTTGTGCAAACCAAGTAGAAGCTAAAGGTATTATTTGTGTTACAGCACATGGTCAAACAGCATTTAAATTATCAGCATATAAGCCTAATTGCCCAATTATCGCAATTACAGTAAACGAAAAATCTTGTAGACAATTAAATCTTGCATGGAACGTATATCCTGTATATGCTGAAAAGAAGAATTCAACAGATGAATTATTCCAATACGCAATTGAAAAAGCATTAGAAACTGGCGTTGTTAAGCATGGTGATAAGGTTATTATTACAGGTGCTTCAACAGTAGGTAACGCTGTTACAGATACAATAAAGATTCATATTTTATAATTGTTTAATAATATAACTAGCCTGATTAAATATATTAGGCTAGTTTTGTTATTTATATAGCAATATATAAATTTTAAAAAAAGTATATTTTCCTATTGAATTACTAATTTAATTATGTTAAAATGAGTGAGCGTTCGTAATAATGACGTAATTCGGGATTTAGCTCAGCTTGGTAGAGCGCTTGGTTTGGGACCAAGATGTCGTAGGTTCGAATCCTATAATCCCGACCATTTTTTTAATGCAGGTGTAGTTTAATGGTAGAACCTTAGCCTTCCAAGCTAATGACGTGGGTTCGATTCCCATCACCTGCTCCATAATGAATAGTATATTTTGATACAATTTTGTATTAAGGTATTTTTTATAAAAGTGGCTTAGTTAAGCCATAAATTGAATAATTAAGGTGTTTATTAAGGCTTCAAAAATGGCAAAAATAAGCGCCTTTTTATTTTTTGTTATAAACCAAAATTTTAGAACCGCACACCTTTTAACGATTGCATATACTTTTTTAACGATTAGTGATACTTTTTAACGATTATTACATTTCATATATTTTTTAATAATTCTAGTTTTGATATTGATATAATTTTAGTCATAACAAATCTCTTTTTGCCTACATCTTTAATAGAAGAACCAATAGAATATATATCATCATCTATTATTAAAAATCTATCATGTATTATATTATTTCTTTTTATTGTTAAAATATGATTAATTTGAAATTTGTTAATATCTTGCTTAGAAATACTAGCTGAAGGTAATGTATATATAGTAATAGGTATATGTATTTCATTTAACATATCTAATACAGTTATATCAATATATCCATC
>JAILIY010000041.1 GCA_024695025.1 Acholeplasmatales bacterium | reverse complement strand
GTTGCCAAAATATTGATGTACGAAAACAAAAGAGATTTAAGAAATGACACAATAAACACTAAAGAAATACCATTTAGTCCGTATAAAGACAAGGTAGGATATTTAGAGTTTTTAAAAGATGAAGTAAATTTAGAATATGCTGATTTATTGACAAATAATTTATATAATCCAAATAGTGATATAGATATTATGAATGTAGGATATAAAGGTAGAGCTTATATTTGGGTTTTAAGAACATTGTATTTTGCCTACATATCTAATTTTGATTTTGATAACGCAATTAAAACTGGTGAAAAAATATTAGCTATAAACAAAAGTGATTATTTTGATATATTATTAAGTTTACCTTATTTATATATCAACACAGATCAAATTGATAATGCTATATCATTATTAAAAATGAAAAAAGATGATACAACTGATATGGTTCTATTAAAATCAGTCACATCATTTTTTAATGATAATGACGAATTATGTATTAAAAATCTAAAAGAATTAGATAGTAAGAATTCATCTTTATTAAAATTTATTATTACTAATTATAGTCCAAGAAATTTAAGACAATTATTAGAACATGATGATTCTTATCAAGAAGCATCACTTATATATGCAGGATATATATTAATGGGTGATGATAAGGTTGATATGTTTAGAGATTTTGTCATTAAACATATGGATGATATCGATAAATTTTGTATGGAATAAAAAAGACAATCCGATTGGATTGCCTTTTTTTCTATTCTATTTTCATTCCTCTTTTTTCTTTTACGAATTTATCAATTTCTTCAGCTGCAAGCTTAGTGGCCGCAACTGCTTCAACTACAGTTTTAGCACCAGATACAACATCACCTGCGGCATATACGCCAGGACGAGTAGTGGCACCTGTCTTATCAGCTTCAATTAAGCCCTTTTGATTTGTGTCAATTTGTTTAGTGTTCTTAACAATATTTGCTTGAGCACCTTGACCGATTGCGATAACGACAGAAGAAGATTCAATCTTAAATGGATTGTCATGGTCACATACATATTCAACTGTACCATCTTCATGTTCAACCTTTTCGATTTTTTCTACAATGATGCCATCATCTTCAATCTTTATTGTATTAAGATAATAATTCATATGAGCACCATCGATTTCAGCTAAATCTAATTCTTCCTTTAAGGCTGTAACTTCCTCTCTGCCTCGGAAGAAGATAATATCAACTTTAGCATGAGATTTTCTTAAAATAGTTCTTGCGGCATCCATCGCAACGTTACCAGCACCAATTATTACTACGTGGTCACCTAAATTATCATATGAATCTGGATTCTTTAAATAATCGATTGCATAGTGAACATTACCTAAAGACTCACCAGGTATTCTTAAGCTATTTGGTTTCCATACACCAGTACCGATGAATATTGCATCATAACCATCTCTAAATAAATCATCAATTGTGATAGTAGGACCAATCAATGTGTTTGGTCTAAATAGAATACCAAGTTCATACATTCTTTTTAATAATTTATCAAGTAATGATTTAGGTAATCTAAATTCAGGAATACCATATCTTAGTACTCCACCGATTTTATCTTTAGAATCGATGATAGTAACCTTATATCCTTTTTTAGCCATAATTATAGCTAGTGTAATACCTGCAGGACCAGCACCGATAATTGCTAGTCTACAGCCATTGAATTCAGGTTTATTTAATCTTGCCTTTTCCAAATAGAAAGAAGAAATATATTGTTCAACCTCGTAAAATTTAATTGGTGTACCTTTTCTATTTAAAATACAGTGACCCATACAGTTCTTTTCGTGTGGACATATTAATGAACACATAGCTGTAAGTGGATTATTTTCAAATAATATTTCACCTGCTTCGTCCATTTTACCATCTAAAAATAGTTGCATAATAGTTGGTATTTCAGTCTTGACAGGACATCCTTCTTTACATAATGGCTTTTTACATTTTAAACACCTAGTGGCTTCTTGTAAAATATCTGCCATACAACCACCCCTTTATTTAATATCGATTTATCATCTAAATTAATTATATCAAAATAATCAAATTTATTAAATAATAAATATAATTTTTGTGTTAAAATAATCCTATGAAAATAGAGTTTATTGTAAAAAATGATAATGTTAGATTATCAGAAGAATTAAAATCTCATTTATCAAGAAGACTTTATAAACATATAAAGGGATATAAATGTGAAATTTACGTAAACGGCAATATATGTGAAACTTATAAAATTGTAAACAAAGGAGATAATGTATCGGTTTTATATATAAAGCCAAATGATATTAAATGGGATTTATATGAATCAAAATTAAATATTATTTATGAAGATAAACATTATCTAATTGTTTATAAGAATAAAGATTTATTAACTATTCCAACTAAAATAAATCCAAAATCTTTGTATCAAGAAGTGTTGTATTATTTAAAATCTACAAATCAAGAACTAAATGTTAGTATCTTAAATAGATTAGATAAAGAAACACGTGGTTTGGTTATGGTAGCTAAAGATACTATATCGGCATCACTAATGCAGCCAACACACGAGAAGATGGAAAGAAGATATTTAGCTTTATGTCACGGTATATTTGATGATAAAACTGGTAGAATAGAAAATAGAATTAGAAGAAGTGATGATTCTAATAAAAGAATAATTAGTGATGATGGACAAATTGCCATCACTAATTATAAAGTCATTAAAGAATATGATAATTATTCTTTAGTTGAATTCATATTAGAAACAGGTAGAACCCATCAAATAAGATTACATACATCATCTATTAATCATCCAATATTAGGTGATAAGCTATATGGAATAGATGACAATATAGAAGATTTAAAGCTTTTAAGCTATTATATTATGTATACTGACCCGTATGATTCAAGCAGTAAAATCTTTAATTGTGAAAATGATTTATTATGAAATTTTTGAGTGAATTTTTCCTTTTATTATATTTTATTAGGACTATAATAAATTTGCTAAATTGATATTTGGCAAAAAAGGAGAGATTACTTATGACTAAAAGTGTTCGTCAAAGTAAAAAAAGCGATAGAATATTATCTGGCAATATGACATCGACAATATTAATTATTGCTTTACCTATTTTGTTTTACAATGTTTGTAACTACTTATATGGCATTTACGATATGATGATAGTACAAATTGCAGATATAGGTGACGCAGCAGATGTCGTAGTATTAGACCAAATTAAAAACATGATTCAAACGCTAGGTGGTGCAATAGCAACCGGCGGTGGTATTTTAATTGCCAAAAAGATTGGTGAGAAGGATTTACCTGGAGCCAAAAAAAGCGCAAATACATTATTTACAATGGCACTTATAATAGCTTCAGTTACACTTTTATTTATTCCTTTCGCAGTACCATTCTTGAAATTACTTAGAACTGATAAGACAACAATAGATAATGCATTAGGCTATTTTGATGTTCAAATGCTTAATCTATTTATTATGACTTTAAATGTATGCTTTATAGCAATAGAAAAATCTAAAGGTAATACCTTAAGAATTTTTATAATGAACTTAGGTGTCATTGTAATAAAAATATCATTGACTACACTTTTTGCCTTTGGACCATTTGATGGTGTAACAATTACATGGCTTGCAGTTGCAACTACAATAGCCCAATTATTTATGATGATAATGATGATAATATTTTCAATATTGCCATCTAATCCTCTTAGATTAACTATCAAAAGTTTAAATTTAAATAAAGCTAATTTAAAAGCAATCATCAAATTATCTTTACCAATTTTTATCGGTAGATTCCTATTTCATTTTGGTAAAGTATATTTAAATTCAATTGCGACTGTTAAATATGGAAAGAAAGTAGTTGGTGCCTTAGGTATTTCAAATACCATGGCAGGATTACCAACAAATATGATCAATTCTTTTGAAGATGGTGGTTCAACTATTGTAAGTCAAAATTATGGCAGCGGAAACGGAAGAAGAATTAAGAAATTCTATGTAATAAATATGATTATGGTTTCAAGTATTGCACTTGTATCATTAATTACATTATTTATATTAAAAAGCCAAGTTGCAAGCTTCTTTGCAGGTAATGATGAAGAATATAAAGAATATATTGTAACAATATTTAGATGGGAATGCTTAGATGTATTCTTCACAGGTATTGCTGGTGCATCTAATGCTATATTCTATGGCTTTGGTAAGACAAAGATTACAAGCTCTATGTCTATGGTCAACTTGTTTGGATTTAGATTACCAACATTAATGTTACTGATGTATGTTGTTAAAATGAATTATGAAGCTTGTGGTGTTGCAATGTTTGTATCTAACACAGCAGCCGGTATAATAACATTCTTATTGTGCTTAGTATTTATGTTAAGAATTGAAAAGAATAATAAATATAAAGGGCTCTTTGAAAAGAATAATTTAACCAATTTAGAAGAAGTAACCGTCTCATAAAAATGAGGCGTTTTCTTTTTGTTGGAAATTGAATTAGCTTGGAATATATATTATAATAATATATGATATGCAACTATTTGCATTTTGAAAGGTATTGTTATTATGTTTATTCAACTTTGGAGCAAAATTAAAGAGTCTTTAATGTCTGTTTTGCCCGTATCATTGATAACTTTAATATTATCATTCACACCACTTTTTGATTTGAGCGTCTCTATGAAAATTATATTTATATTCGCTTCAGTCGCTTTAATCTTAGGTATCAGTTTATTTAACTTGGGTGCTGATATGGCAATGGGTATTATGGGTGAACAAGTTGGTTCATCTTTAATGAAGACTAGAAAAATTTGGTTAATTTTAGCAGTATTATTCTTGATGGGTCTATTGATTACTATTGCAGAACCAGACCTTTCAGTACTAGCCAATCAAGTTAAAAATGCTTTGCCAGGTAAAAATTCATATACACTTATTATTACAATAGGATTAGGTGTTGGTATATTCTTAGCAATAGCTATAGTAAAGATTATATTTAAAAGAGATTTAAGTATGCTTTTGATGTTCTTTTATTTAGCATTATTTGCTTTTACAGCTTTACTTATGGCCAAAGATCCTGGTAATTCTAAATTCTTAAGTTTAGCATATGACTCAGGAGGAGTTACAACAGGGCCTATTACTGTACCATTTATTATGGCATTAGGTTTAGGTATCGCTACTACAGTTGGTGGTAGAAATGCTAAAGAGAATTCATTCGGTTTAGTATCACTTTGTTCAATCGGACCTATTCTTGCAGTATTATTATTAGGTTTTGCAATAAAGAGTAATAATTTAGTTACTGATGAAATCTTTGATTTGACATCATATGAATTAAATACAAAAGAGATAGCTGAAATATTAGGACATGCAATACTTCATTCAATGAAGAATGTCGCTATTGCGTTAGTATTAATAGTTGGTTTTTTCTTAATTATTGATTTAATATTCATAAAATTGCCTAAGAAGAGAATGATTCAAATATCTATAGGTATTTTATATACATATATTGGTTTAGTTATATTCTTAACCGCTGCCGAAATTGGCTTTTTGAGTGTCGGATATAAGATGGGTCAGGATTTCGCAGCCTTTGGTGAAAAACACGATACACAAATAGCGATGATTATAATTGCGTTCGTACTAGGTTTTGTAGTAGTACTTGCGGAACCTGCAGTACATGTACTTACAAAACAAGTTGAAGAAGTTACAATGGGTGCGATTAAGAAAAAGACAATGCTAATTGCTTTATGTATTGGTGTTGGTACATCTATTTGTTTATCAATTATTAGAATCGTATGTGATTTTTCAATTTTATATTATATAATTCCTGGATATATTATTTCTTTAGGATTATCATTATTTGTACCTAAGGTATATACAGCTATCGCGTTTGACTCCGGTGGTGTTGCCTCAGGTCCACTAACATCATCATTTGTGCTTCCGTTTGCCATCGGTGCTTGTGCAGTACTTCATTATGATTCACTTCTTGAAAATGCATTTGGCGTAGTTGCGATGGTTGCGATGACACCACTTATCACTATTCAGTTATTAGGCTTTAAGTCAGTTATGACAAGTAAGGTTATGACTAGAAGTAGAATTAAGCGTATCATCAATGCTGATGATGAACAAATTATTAGATTTTAGGTAGGAGGCTATTATGGAAACAGAAACTAAAAAGAAAAAAGCTCCAGCTAAAACTAAAGCTAAGGTACCAGAGCCTGTAGAAAAAGAAGGACTACTAGCTCCTAAAAAATTAGTTATATTAATTAGTATAGTTGAAAGAAATAAAGCAGATTTTTATATGTCAGCCCTTGAAGGCTATGATGTAAATATGCAAACTATGTTTTATGCTAAAGGTACAGCTCCAACTGAAATGAGAAGATATTTCGGTATCGTCGATAATGGTAAGGCTGTAATAGTAAGTATTGTCCAACAAGATAGAGTAAAAGAAATTTTAAATGCTTATGAAGATAAATATTTTAAGACAAAAAATGGTAAGGGAATTGCCTTTACAGTTCCTATTGATAGCTTGATTGGTGTAATGGTATATCAATTCTTAGCTAATATTGAAAGTGAGGTGTAATTATGCCAACATTTACTTTAATAGTTGCTATAGTAAACCAAGGATATTCAGAAGAATTAATGGACGCAGTAAGGCGTGATGGTGCACGTGGTGGTACAATTATAAATGCTCGTGGTACTGCAAGAGAAGAAGCCGAAAAGAGATTTAACATTCCTATTCATCCTGAAAAAGAAATTGTATTAATTTTAGCTACTGATAGAATAGTAGATACATTGTTACATACAATATATAAAACAGTAGGTCTTGAAACTTTAGGTCAAGGAATTGCTTTTACTGTAAAGGTAGGAGAGGCAGTAGGTTTACAACCTAAATCTTATAAAAAACAATTAGAAAAATATAATGAACAATTAAAGAAACCTAATTCTGAATCTAGTGAGGAAAAAGAAAAAGATCCTGATTTAGATGTTGATGAGGAAGAAGAAAGTTTTAAGATAGAATAATAAAAAGGAGTGGTTAATTATGCTTAATAAGTTCATTACTAAAAAAGTAATATGTGTTTTTCTTATTTTAGGCGTAATTATATCACCTTTATTTTTAGCAGCACTTTTAGCTTGTTATGATAAAGAAGCTGTTGTGATAGGACTCGGTGAATTTTTTATTACAATTCCTCTTGGAGTCTATTCAGTAAATAAAGTTAAGCATGCTGAAAGCAAATCGAGTTTAATCATTATTGCGATAATTGATATTATTGTTTTATTTGTAGTTGGTGGCCTTTTAATTTTATTTTCAAAAAGTTCAATATATAAAAAAGAAAAACGAGAAGGTGAATTTGATTATAAAAAGGCTATTGATTACGATACAGTAATCGATTATAAGGAGGATGATGACAGTGAATGGTAATACTAAAAAGGAAATAGTTTCACTTAATGGTGAAAATGGTAAAAAATTAGAATTTGAATTGATTGCAGAATTAGAATATGATGGTTATAATTATCAAATATTATATCCAATAAAAAAATATAAAGATTTAGATTCTGATCAAGCGATTGTATTTAGATTAGAAAACACCGAAAATGGAACAGAATATTTCATCGAAGAAGATGATGATATCATCAATGAAATAGAAAAAATTTATAATGAAGAAAACTAATACTTGAGTAATTCAAGTATTTTTTTTACAAAAAAAAGAAGAATCAATCTTCTTTTTCAGTAACATCATATATTCTTTTCTTTAATTGTTGCATCTTCAAATCTAATTTTGCAGAATCTTCAGCGACTTTCTTTAAGTCATCTATTATATCTTTGTCATAATTAATATTTTTCTTGTAATGAATTTGATGTTCAAGTGATGCCCAGAAGTTTTCGGCGATAGTACGGATTTGAACTTCAACTTTCATCAATTTTTTTCCAGTGGATAAATATATAGGTGTCTCAATGATTAAATGTAGACTTCTATATCCATTTTCTTTTGGATTTTTAATATAATCTTTTTCTTCAATTAAAGTAACATCATCTTGTTTTAAAAGACCATTTCTTATTTTATATACATCTTCAGGGAAATTGCATATAACTCTTAATCCAGCAATATCACGCACATTTTTTTCGATAGATTCTATAGAAAATGGGGCATTCTTTTTTATTAATTTATCAATTATGGATTCTAGACTTTTAACTCTTGATTTAATTGAATCTATAGGATTTAATTCACTGTCCATTGAATATTCTTTATCAAGAATTTCAAGTTTAGTTTCAACTTCTTTAATAGCACATTCATAATACAAAAACATTTCAAAATATGGTTTAGATAAATCTTTTAAGATTTGTCTTTTAGTTTCATATGGTATATCAATATCATTTAATTTTTGAATTGCAATCTCATTTTCATTTTTCAAATATAATCACCTCTTTTATTAATTATAACAAAAAATACTATTTAATTAAGATGTTTTTGTAATTAATGAATAGTAATACATAATATTTGTTATTTTTAATTTTTTTATATCTAACATATAAAAAATGTGTTATAATATAAAATGGTTCGTAATGAACCATATTGAATAAAAATTTAACTTGGAGGAATTATATTATGGCTATGTTTGATAAGCTTATTGCAAATTTAAAAAGCTCAAGAAAAACAATCGTTTTTACAGAAGGTACTGATGCTAGAATTCTAGAAGCAGCAGCTCGTCTTCAAAAAGATGATTTAATGGATGTTATCCTTTGCGGTAATGTTGATGCAGTTAAGGCTGCAGCAAAAAATGGTGGATTTGATGTTTCTAAGGCATGTATCTTAGATCCACTTACTTATCCTGAATTTGACCAAATGGTTGATAAGATGGTTGAATTAAGAAAAGGTAAGATGACTAAGGAAGAATGCCAAGATTTATTAAAGAAGTCTAATTATTTTGGTACTATGTTAGTTAAGATGGGTAAGGCTGACTCACTTTTAGGTGGTGCAACTTATTCAACAGCTGATACAGTTAGACCAGCTCTTCAAATCATTAAGACTAAGAAGGGTGCTAACTTAGTTTCATCTTCATTCATTTTATTCCGTGAAAAAGATGGAAAAGAAGAAAGAATTGCTATGGGTGACTGTGCAATCAATATTTCTTATGAAGATACAGTTGATAAGGCAACTGGTGAAGTTACTTACACAGCAGCTCAAAAGCTTGCTGAAGTTGCAGTTGAAACTGCAAAGACTGCTTCATTCTTTGGTATCGATCCAAAGGTTGCAGTATTATCATTCTCAACTTACGGTTCTGGTAAGGGCGGTACAGTTAAGTTATCTCATGATGCAGTAATTGAAGCTCGTAAGAAAGATCCAAATTTAGTAATCGATGGTGAATTCCAATTCGATGCTGCAGTATCACCAGTAGTTGCTAAGACTAAGTGTCCTGAATCTAAGGTTGCTGGTCAAGCAAATACATTCATCTTCCCATTAATCGAAGCTGGTAACATTGGTTACAAGATTGCTCAAAGATTAGGTGGATATGAAGCATATGGTCCAATTTTACAAGGCTTAAATGCTCCAATCAATGACTTATCTCGTGGTTGTAACGCTGATGAAGTTTACAAGATGGCTATAATCACAGCTGGTATGGCTGAATAATCTAGTTAATATATAAGGTCTACTTTTTTTAAAGTAGACTTTTTTATTTTTTTTAGATTAAATATTTCTTTTAATATTTTAAGAAATGTAATATAATATACCTTGTATAAATATATTTAAGGAGATTATTTTATGAGTGAAAAAATTCTTGTATTAGTAAGACATGGTGAATCTGAATGGAATAAGTTAAACTTATTTACAGGTTGGACTGATGTTGAATTATCTGAAACTGGTGTTAAGGAAGCAAAGAATGCTGGTAAATTATTAAAAGAAGCTGGCTATGATTTTGATATTTGTTATACATCATATTTAAAGAGAGCTATTCATACATTAAATTATGCTTTAGATGAAATGGATAGAGCTTGGTTACCAGTTGTTAAAACTTGGAAATTAAATGAAAGACATTACGGTGCTTTACAAGGCTTAAATAAGGCTGAAACAGCTGAAAAGTATGGTGAGGCTCAAGTTAAGGTATGGAGAAGATCATTTGATGTTTGTCCACCAGCTTTAACAGAAGAAGATGACAGAAATCCTGCAAAGCAAGCTGTATATAGAGGCGTTTGTAAGAAGGATTTACCTTTAACAGAAAGCTTAAAGACAACTATTGATAGAGTTGTTCCTTTCTATGAAGAAACAATTAAAAAAGATTTACTTGATGGCAAGAGAGTAATCGTTGCTGCTCATGGTAATTCACTTAGAGCTTTAGTTAAGTATTTAGAAAACATAAGCGATGAAGATATCGTATCATTAAATATTCCAACTGGTACACCTCGTGTATATCATTTAGATGATAATTTAAATATTATTAAGGTTGAATATTTAGGAAACCAAGATGAAATTTTAGCTAAAGCACAAGCAGTAGCTAACCAAGGAAAAAAGAACTAATTTATTAAATCCGTACACTTTATATCTTTAGATATAAAAGGTGCGGATTATTTTTTTTATTTTCTTCCTTTTTGGTATTGACAATATATCATAAAGTGATATAATGCTATTTGTATCATAAAGTGATATAAATTATAAGGAGAAAATATTATGAGTAGAAAGACATTTAGTTTTATTTTAACTGCTTTAGCATTAGCTTTATTCATTATTGCTATGATTTTCTTAACATTAGACTGCGGTAAGTTAACAATTGCTGCTGGTCCAATGAAGCAATCAGGTACTATAAGCGGTTATGATGCTATCTTCGGTGATTCAAAAGATCAATATAAGTTCAATGCATTAAACTTCACTACATTTATGTTATGTTTAGTTGTTATTGCCTTATTAGCTGTAAGATTAGTATTAAAGTTCTTAAACAAGAGCGAAAAAGCTATCAAAATCTTAGGTATAGTTAATGGTGTATTAGCTTTAGTTTGCGGTATCATGTTAATTTTAATTCCTCAATTCGCAACTAAGACTGATGAATTCAAGACTGTTATCAAGGGTTATGAACTTCTTGGCGCTAAGGTTACTGAAACAATTAAAGTTGGTATTATACTTGCTGGTATTGCTTCAATTGGTGCTGGTATCTTCGAATTCGTTGATACATTCGCTTTAAAACTATTCTTTGGTAAGAAGCATCAAGCAGAATTAAACTAATTAATAGAAGAAAATAACAGGTAGAATTTTTCTACCTGTTTTTTCTTTTTACAATTCATTTTCATCTATAGTTAAAACTACAGGACAGTGATCACTGCCAAAGATTTCATTTAATATTTCTGAATCTTTATATTTTAAATCTTTATCGACAACAAAATAATCAATTCTCCATCCAATTCCCTTTTCACGGGCAAAAAATCTATAGCTCCACCATGAATATTTAACTGTATCTGGATATAGATTTCTAAATGTATCTATAAAGCCTTCATTTAGTAATTCAGTAAATTTTGTTCTTTCTTCAATAGAAAATCCTGGATTTTTAGTATTTGAATCAGGATTTTTTAAATCTATTCTTTCATGAGCCACATTTAAATCACCACATAATATTACATGCTTTTTTGAAGCTAAATCTTTAAGATATATTCTAAAATCATCTTCAAATTTCATACGGTAATCTAATCTTTTTAATTCTTCTTGAGAATTAGGCACGTAGGCAGTTACTAAATAGAATTTATCATATTCTAATGTAATTACTCTACCTTCATCATTATATTTACCATTAACTCCATATATAACGTTTAATGGTTCATGTTTAGTATAAATTAAAGTACCTGAATAACCTTTCTTTTCAGCGCTATTCATATAATATTTATATCCATCCATATTTAAATCAACTTGGTTTTCTTGACATTTTGTTTCTTGAATACAGAAGAAGTCTGCGTCCATTGATTTAAAAAAATCATCGAAGCCTTTATTTTTACAAGCTCTAATACCATTTACATTCCAACTTACAAATTTCATATAATACCTCACATATATTTCTATTTTATCATAATAGAAATTTTTTTCTATTATATCTTTGGAAATATATCTAAAATAATGTATAATAATAATGTATGTTTCTATAAGGAGTGATATATATGGCAAACGTAAAAGTAACAATAGAAGTTGAATGTTACGCAGGGGATGAAATTTATATTTGCGGTAACATACCTCAATTAGGTAGTTGGGATTGTAAAAAGGCTCTACCAATGAAAAAAGAAAATGGTAGATACTCTATTACAAAGATGCTTCCACAGGGCCAAGTTGTTGAATTTAAGTTTTTGAAAAAACAAGACTGGGCTTTTGTTGAAAAAGGTATGTATGGGGAAGAATTAGTAAATCATATATTATTTGTAAGTAAAGGAATGGAAACTCAACACTATGGTGTTGATAAATTTGGTGAGTAAGAATGTTAAATAAAGATATTTTATATGTTGGTGTCGATGACCACGACATCGATTTATTTGAAGGTCAATATGTTGTAGAAAATGGTATGTCTTATAATTCATATGTAATTATGGATGAAAAGATTTGTATCATGGATAGCGTAGATAAAAATTTTGGCAAAAAGTGGATAGATAACATCAAGAAGGCACTTGATGGTAAGAAGCCTACTTATTTAGTTGTATCACATATGGAACCTGACCATTCATCTAACATAATGACATTATGTGATGAATATAAAGATGTAACAGTTGTTTATACAGCTAAGGCATCACAAATGGCTTTCCAATTCTTTGGTAAAAAACCTAATAAAGAATTAATTGTAAAAGAAAATGACACATTAGATTTAGGCAGCCATAAATTAAAATTTATAACTGCTCCATTTGTACATTGGCCAGAAGTAATGTTTACATATGATGAAACAGCTAAAACAATATTTACTGCCGATGCATTCGGTAAATTTGGTACATTAGATTTTGATGATCCAGAAGGCTGGAGCTGTGAAGCACGTAGATATTATTTTGGTATCGTTGGCAAATATGGTGCTCAAGTTCAATCTGTATTAAAAAAGATTTCATCATTTGAAATCAAAACTATTTGTCCACTTCATGGACCAGTTTTAGATGATGATATTTCATATTATTTAAAGACATATGATACTTGGAGTAAATATGAAGCTGAGGATAAAGGCGTATTTATTGCCTATGCATCTATTTATGGCAATACAGAAAAAGCATGCTTCAAATTAAAAGAATTACTTGAAGCTAAAGGGGTTCATGTATCAATAGCAGATATGGCAAGAGAAGATTTCCATGAATCTATTGAAGATGCATTTAGATATGATAGATTAGTATTAGCTTCTCCAACATATAATGGTGGTTTATTCCCAGTTATGAATTCATTTGTTGAAGCTTTAATTGAAAGAAATTAC
>JAILIY010000009.1 GCA_024695025.1 Acholeplasmatales bacterium | reverse complement strand
AAGACCTTCTTTATCGTAGTATCTAAGAGTATAGGTTGACACATTCATCATTTTTGCAATATCTTTTATTGTGTAACTCATACAATCACCTTCTAATAACATTATAAGAGTTAGAGTTAGCTCTAAGTCAAGCATTTTTTTTACATTCAATACAATTTTATAAATTTTTGGTGATAAATAATTTAAATAAAAAGCATAATTCAAGCGTTCTTTAAATTCTTAAGTCATAAAAAATGTCCGAATACCTATAGGAAAATGTCCGAGTACTACTTGCGCCTTATTAATAAAAGACTAGCTAATTAATACAAAGAAATAATAAAAACATTATTAAAAACTATAAAATTGGCTCTGTTAAGCCATTATATGAATTTAAGCAAAGAAATACGAATTGATAAAATTTGAAGATGGTGATTTTAGTTTAGATGTAAATGTGTCACCTGAAGAGGACACTGTTTGGTTAACACAGGAACAGATGGCTATATTATTTAATAGAGATACTTCTGTAATTTCAAGACATATTAGTAATATTTTAAAAGAAAAAGAATGTGATGAAAGCAATTTGCAAAAAATGCAAATTCCTTTTTCTGATAAACCAATAACAATCTATGATTTAAATATAATTTTGTCTGTTGGATATCGAGTAAAATCTTCAAGAGGCAATCAATTTAGGAAATGGGCTAACTCAATTTTAAAACAATATTTATTAAATGGTTATGCAATTAATGCTGAAAGAATTATGGCTTACCAATCTAACATATTACAATTAGAAGCTAATGTAATTAATATAGAAAACAGATTAAAGAATTTAGAGATGACTATTTATTCTGATAATACTCAAATAATATTTGAAGGTGAAATATTAGAACCTTATACTTTCTTAAGAAAATTATTCTTTTTAGCTAAGAATGAAATAACTATTATAGATCAATATGCAGATAAATTCTTATTAACCATGTTATCTGACTTAAAAGTAAAAATAACAATAGTTACTTCTACTTCATCATATTTAAACAAAGAAATAATTCCAAATAATATAACTATCATACATAATGATATTATTCATGATAGATTTATCATTATTGATGATTTAGTATATGCGATAGGTTCTTCTTTTAATGATATTGGTAAGAAAAGATTTTTTATGATGAAATTAGAAAACATAACAAAAGATATGATATTAAAAGATTAAAAAAAGGCTTGATACGATATTGTATCAAACCTATTGTTCTTTAATGGATTGGGACTAACTAATTGATACAGAGTGTCCACCCCATCTTGGATTTTGTCCACCCCTTTATATAATTAATTATGATAATACAACCCTTGGTGGAAACCCTGCTCTACTATTAAAATAAGCTAACATTCCATATTGATTCATCCCATTCTTCAACAGGTTCATTTAAGTATTGAAGCTTCTTAATAAATATATCTATCTACTTACCTTTTATATATTTTTCTTAATAAATTCTTCTATCTTATCAAACGGAATCTTATCATGATTCTCTCCACCATCGTATAAATCAGTATGTGTTGCATTAGGTACAATCAATAATTCTTTATTATCGCCTTTTAATAACTTAAATGCATCTTCACCCATATATCTACTGTGAGCTTTTTCGCCATGAACAATAAGTACAGCACCTCTTATTTCAGGAGCATAAGTGAATAATCTTGTATTCATTAATGATGTGCCTGCTGTTAGTGCCCATCCATTATTGGAATTTAAAGAACGAGGATGATATGCTCTTTGTTTATAATAAACGGCATATTGGTGAACAAAATCAGGAAGTTCTAAATTATTTGGATCAGCAACACCACCAGCAAGTGGATATGTTCCATTTTTAAAATCTAAAGTTCTTTGATTGTTTATATTAACTCTAGCTTGATATCTTGCTTCTTCATTATCTGCAGAGTCAAAATATCCATTTCCAGCAACTCTTGACATATCATACATAGTGATAGCCACAGTTGATTTAATTCTTGTATCAATGCATGCAGTTTGTAGTGCCATTCCACCCCAGCCACAAATACCAATGATTGATATCTTATCTTTATCAACATTATCTAAATTTGCCAAGTAATCTATTGCAGCTTGAAAGTCTTCAACATTTATATCAGGTGAATTCATATATCTTGGCTCTCCACCAGATTCACCAGTAAATGATGGATCAAAAGCAATTGTTAAAAAACCACGTGAAGCCATTTCTTGAGCATAAAGACCTGAATGCTGTTCTTTTACTGCACCAAAAGCACCACAACATGCAATTGCAGGTATTTTACCATCTACATCTTTAGGCCAAAACATATCAGCCGCAAGTTCTATTCCAAAATGATTTTTAAATGTCACTTTCTTATGATTTACTTTTTCATTTTTTGGATAACACTTATCCCATTCTTTTACTAAATTAAGCATTTTGATTTTCCTCCTTATTCTATTCTTAATATTACGTTTGACTTATCTAATATATTATTTAATTCATCTTGATTTAAATTAAGATGACCAAGTTTTGTATATGACCATGTGTTTGAACCAAAAAATATGACTATTTGATTAGATGAATATAAAACTATATCACCTGGATTCGTTGTTATTTGTTTATCGTTTGATGTTATTGTTTTGCCAATTGATCCAACCTGTTCAAAACCACCATATTGATGCATATTGACGGTAATTGTTTCTAATTCCTTTAATGCATTAACAGAAGCATTATTTTCCCAAGTGACATTTATTTCTATATCGTCTATATATAATTTCAATGTTTTATCCTCCAAATCACTAATAATTGTATTTTCAGAAGATGCTGAATCATTAATATATTTATTAGAATTACAACCAACAAGAGTAAGACAAATAATTAATAATAAAGTAATTAATATCTTTTTCATTTTGGCAATTTATCAAGCTCTAAAGTTGCATCTTTACAAGACCAACTTCTAACTGCAGATTCACTTCCTGCTTTTATAGCTTCTTCATAATACTTCTTTTTAAAATCTATTTCTTGTTTGTAATATTCTAATGCTTTAATTTGCGCATTTATTGATTCTTCTTGTTCCTCAATCATCTTTAATCTATCTTTCAAAGAAACATCACCTTGTTGGCATAATTCAACATATTCTTTCATCTTCTTTATTGGCATATTGATATTTCTTAAACAATTCAAAACTCTAAGCCATTCAAAATCTTTATCTTCAAATACTCTTATACCATTTACCCTTTTAACATTAGGAAATAATCCTTCTTTGTCATAATAACGTAAAGTATATGTGCTAACACCCATTAATTTCGCAATATCTGATATTGTATATTCCATAATAAGTTAGTCTCCTTTCAATTGTTATTATAAACCTTAGAGTTAACTCTAAGTCAATACCTAAAATTAAAAAGAGATTTTTTTCATCTCTTTCTAATTTATATTTATTTACACCAAAACGACCACTTTCAGTAAGTCTATGACTAGTTATGTTATTCTTTTGTCATTTTGAGATACAAATAACTACAATTATTTACACTTGGATTTTTCTACTTTTCCTCATATTGTGGTTTCATATTCTGATACATATCTAATTTTTCATCATCTTGTGTATATCTTCTTTCATGCTTATTTAATTTTGCCATTTCATTCATATCATCATCAGTAAGCATAAAATCATAAATATCAATATTATCTTTAATATGATCTACATTTTTAGAACCTGGAATAACAATATTACCAAATTGTGTATGCCATTTTAATACTATTTGAGCAGGTGATTTAGAATATTTCTTAGCTAAATTAGATACAATGTCACTATTTAATAATTCACCTGTCATTCCTTTTCCTCCAAGTGGGAACCATGCCATAATTCTAATATCTTCTTTTTCAGTAATCTTTCTTAATTCATCTTGAGGGAATAAAGGATGGCATTCAACTTGAATAACTTGAGGTTTAACATCAAACTCATTTAAAACATCTTCAATTTGTTTTTCAAAATTAGAAATACCAATAGCTTTTATTTTCCCTTCTTTATAAGCTTTTATTAATTGTTTATACCCATCCCTCCATTTTTTAGTAGGCTGATGGATAAATAATAAATCAATATAATCAGTACCAAGTCTTTCAAGTGTTTCTTCTACAGCATTTGGGTTTTCATATTCTGTTGGCCATAATTTTGTAGATAAGAAAATATCTTCTCTTTTAATACCACTATCTTTCATTGCACGTCCAACTGCACGTTCATTAACATACATATTAGCTGTATCAATCATTCTATAACCAAGTTTTAATGCATTTAATACGCTATTATAAGCATCATTTGGTTCAAGTAAGAATGTTCCAATTCCTACATTTGGCATCATAACACCATTGTTTAATTTAAAATCTTTCATTTTACCATATCTCCTTTTGTTCATGATTTGTTATTTTTCGTATTTGATTTTCCAAGATAGGAATCTATTCCTCTTAATTATTTGCTGGTAATGCGCCTACTATAAAATGTGGGTGATAATATTCTTCTAGATGCTTTATTTCTTCATCTGAAAGTTCGATATCTAGTGCAGAAACTGCATCATCAAAATGTTTTAATTTAGATGATCCTACGATAGGGTTTGCACCTTTATATAAAACCCAAGCTAAAGCTATTTGACTCATTGATACATTATGTTTATCAGCAATCTCTTTAACAGCCTCTACAATTTTTATATCCCATTCTTTGGCGTAATCATATTTCTGATGCATTACTTTATCAGTAGTACTTCTTTTTGATTCACTATCCCAAGTAGGTCTCGATAAATGACCACTGGCAAGTGGTGAATATGGGATTCTTGTAACGTTATATTGATTACAAATCGGAATCATTTCTCTTTCATCTTCTCTATATAAAAGATTGTAATGATTTTGCATTGTAGAGAATTTTGTCCATCCGTTTTTTTCAGCAATTAGCTGCATGTTATGGAATTGATATCCATACATAGCTGAAGCACCAATAGCTCTAACTTTACCAGATTTAACAAGTTCATTTAAAGCTTCCATTGTTTCTTCCATCGGAGTATCATAATCAAATCTATGAATTTGATATAAATCAATATAGTCAGTTCCTAATCTTTTTAAAGAGGCATCACATTCTCTAAATATAGCCTCTTTAGATAATTTACCTGCATTAAAGAATACTTTAGTTGCGATAACTACATCGCTTCTTTTAACACCTAATTCTTTTAATGCTCTACCTAAAAATTCTTCTGAAGTTCCATGTGAATACACATTTGCTGTATCAAAGAAGTTAATTCCTAAATCTAGAGCATGTTTAATTATTTCTTTAGATGTTTCATAATCTAGTGTCCATTCTAAGAAATCTTTTGATGGAATTCCAAAAGACATACAACCAACACAGATTCTTGATACTTTAATATTTGTATTTCCTAATTCTGTATATTTCATAATTAAAGTGCCTCCTTTATCCATTTTTCTACTTTAGATTTGGATTGATTTACTTGTGAGCCCACTATTGCTAAACCTTCTTTAACATTAGCTCCTACACAAATCTTTTTTAAATCTCTAACTACACTACCAAGACCTGAGCCTTCATGTGTTGAAAAAGGCATTATAGTTTTACCATTAAAATCTAATCTACTTAATTCTGTAAACATAGGTTGAGGTAGTGTTCCCCAGTAAATAGGACCACCAATATAAATAACATCATAATCACTAATATTATCTAAATAATTCTTTAATTCAGGAAGTTCACCTTTTCTTTGTTCTTCTTTAGCTTCTTCTATACAAGTTTTATAATCTTTAGCATAGTCTATTTTTCTTTCAACCTTAAATAAATCTGCTCCTGTTATATTTTTTATATATTCAGCGATTACTTCTGTATTACCTTTAGTAATATATTTCATTGCTCCACCAAAATAATTTTCATCAACTCTTGAAAAATAAATAACTAATGATTTCATTTTCTATTCCTCCTTAAATTTTTCAATATAATTTAAAACAATTGCTTTTGGATCAATCTCTCCATCAGTAAAACACCATAAATTAAGCGCTCCATAATAAACACTTATAATTTCGTTTGAAATCTTTACATCATATAATTCTTTAACATATCCTAAATCGTATGCTAGTTTGCTTTTACCATAAAAGCTTCCCTGTACTGAGTGACTAAACCATCCCTGACACATCTTAAGACCAGAATCCATGATATGTTTTAATGAATTAATTAAGAAATGTTTTAGTTTCTCATATTTAGAATAATCACCTTCAAGCTTCATATCATCATAGAAAAGATTGATTTGTTTAACTATTAAATCTTCTTTAGATTCAAAATGTATATAAAACGCTCCTTTCGATACACCAGCTTCTTTTGTAATAGCTGATACTGATACATTATCAAATCCCTTTTCACCGATAAGCTTTAAAGCTACTTCAATTATTTTGTTTTTGTTTTCATTAGACTTAGCAAGTCTTGTCTCGTTATTGTATTTCATGTTTATATTGTATCATTTAATTGACCGATAGTCAATAAATCGAGATAAAAAGTTTTTCAAATAAAAAAGCTGGCATTTTCACCAGCATTTTCAATATGTGTTTATTTGCACCAAAACGACTACTTTCAGTAGGTAAGGAAAAAGGTGTTAGATTTGGAAGACCTAATAAGATTATTCCATCCGATACCAATAATATATTAGAAAAATATTTAAATCATGAAATAACTAATATTGAAGCACCTAAACTGATAGGAGTTTCAAGAGGTATCTTCTTTAGGTTATCAAAATCTAGAAAAATGTCTCTAATACAAGAAAAATGTCCAAGTACAACTTGCGCCTTATAAATAAAAGACTAGCTAATTAATACAAAGAAATATTAAAAACATTATTATAAACTTTAAAATTTGCTCTATTAAGCCATTTTATGAATTAAAGCAAAGAAAAAAGTTTTAACACCAAACGGTATTAAACCTACTTGTTCTATAATGGCTTAGGACTAGCTAATTAATACAAAGTGTCCACCCCATCTTGGATTTTGTCCACCCTTAGCCTATTTTGTCCACCCCTAATTTTTTAGAATTCAAAGTATTATACTATAATTAGGACTCAAGGGATTAAATCTTTTGTATATTTTCTAATTTCTTTTTTTCTCCAAATCACTTGATTTTTAATAATACTTCTTTTAAGTCTGGAATATCGTTAGAAACTACTTCATAAACAATTGCATAATCTGTTTTACCATAATCATGAACTATTCTATTTCTAAATCCAACTATATCATTCCAACTAACGCTAGCATGTTGTTCTTTAAACATAATGGACAATTTCTTTATGTTTTCAGTCATTTGAATTAATCTAAATAATAC
>JAILIY010000008.1 GCA_024695025.1 Acholeplasmatales bacterium | reverse complement strand
AGTTGCTGAAAATGATTCACTTACAGGCTTACCTAATAGATATTGTTACAACGAATATCTAAAGGATGCATCACTTGATAAAAAAAGTGTATGTGTATTTTTGTTAGATATAAACAATCTAAAATATATCAATGATAAATTTGGTCATGCTCAAGGTGATGAATTAATAAAGAATGCCTCAATTTGTATTAAGGATTGTTTTTTAGATGAGACAGGTAAAAATTGTTTTAGAATAGGTGGCGATGAATTTGTTGCCATCCTATATGATGTTAAAGAATCAGAAATAGAAGAATTATTAAATAAATTTAATAAGCTTCAAAAAGAAAAAGATGTTAGTATAGCTTTAGGTTATGCATATTCTAGCGATATCAAATCTATAGGTTATGAAAGACTTATTATGCAAGCAGATGATAATATGTATAAAGACAAACAAAATTATAAGAAGTTGAGTGTATAATTGGCTACTTAGGTAGCCTTTTATAGTTAGGAGGATGTATGGACCAAGAAAAATTAAAAAAAGATTTAGATAATTATATTGGCAGTGTAAATATTCCTGACATATCATGTTGTGAGGATGACACTAGATGTTATTGTGCATATAACAATGTAAACAATATGTATGATGTAAATGAATTAGAAGAATTTAATATTAATATTTTTAAATGTGATTTAAGATCTTTAGCTCAAAAATTAAATGTAAATTATGATGATTTAGATTATTTATTTACCAATAATCACATTCCATCTAAAGGATTATCAATTGCGATAATGATTGCAGAAGGATATGATATTAACAGAATAATTGAAAATTTGTCTAAATTAAAATATAATTTAGGTAGTAGTGTCAGTGATAAAATAATTAGATATTTTATTACTAATGATATCAGGGACATCGATTTGTTAAATGATATGTTAATATCATATGGACAAATGTATTTATTTTCTAGAAAGAAGTTGAGGTAATGCTTAAAAACAATTATCATACACACATGAGATTTTGTAACCACGCTAAGGGTGATGTAATAGATTACGTCAAGTACGCAAATGAACTTGGTATGGAAGAATTAGGAATGAGTGATCATGGGCCTATTCCTTTAAATCACCATATGACTGATGAAGAATATAAAGCTTTATATTGTTACGAAAACATGAATTTAGATGTTTTTGAATTATATTTAAATCAAATAGAGGACGCACAATTAAAATACCCAAATATGAGGATTTTAAAGGCTTTAGAGTGCGAATATCTATACGATAATGACAAGTGGTATGAAAATTTAAGAAAAAGATTAGATTATATGATTTTAGGCGTACATTTTTATGAATATGAAAATCATATGATCGATACATATAAAGATTTAAATTATGATAATGTATATAGTTATGTTGAAAATGTAAATCGTGCACTTTCAACAGGCTTGTATGATTATTTAGCACATCCGGATTTATTCTTTTTTGAATATAAAGATAAAGATGGCAATTGGACATTTGATCAAAGATGTAAAGATGTAACAAATAAATTAATAGATTTGGCTGTTAAATATGATGTATATTTTGAAATAAATTGTAACGGTGTTAGATTTGCTAAAAATAAAGATGATATTAATATGTGGAGATATCCTAATATAGAATTCTTTAAGATTGTAAAAGAATATCAAGACAAGAATCCTAATAAATTAAAATTAATATTAGGATGTGATGCCCACCAACCAGAAGCTTTAGATAACGAAAATGTAAAAGCTGTTTTAAAATTTGTAGAGGATTTAGGCCTTAAAGTATTAACAAAGATTGAATTGTAGGTAGTATTATGAAGTATGAAATAAAAAGTGTCTTGTCAGAAGGATACGTAAAAGCGAAAGCTATTTCTTTTAAATTTCATAGTGATAACGAAGAAGTATTATCAAAAGAAAGAGAATTCGAAAAACTTGAGATGGCAATCGGTAAGACTAAAACTCAGTTTGAACGTATGATTGATGAGAACAATGATCTAAGTGATTATTTAAATATTTTAATATTGATCGCGACTGACCCTGAACTTAAAAAGAATTGTCAATCAAGAATAAAAATTGGTCTTAGTGCTAAGGGTGCTTTATATGATGTAATGAATAAGACTAATAGTGAAATATTGAAGTCTACATCATCATATTTAAGAGAAAGAACTAGCGATGTAAGTGATGTGTTACTTAGAATTGCATCTAATATTGACAATAAAAATGAATTTACTGAAATAGATGATTTCATTTTGAGAACTGAAATTTTATATCCTTCATTTTTAATTCAAAAAAGAAAGAATTTAGTTGGTGTAATTGTAGATAAAGGCGGATATACATCACATGCCGCTATTATGTGCCGTGCCTTTGATATTCCGCTTGTAATAAGTGATTGTGATATCAAATATGGCGATACAGTCATAATTGATTCAAGAAAGAAAATAATCGATGTTAATCCAAGTAGTGAAGATATTAAAGAATTTGATAAAGAATATGAGATTAGAAATTCATATCCTAAACATGCAATATCACACGAAGGCTTTAAATTCTTAGCCAACGTCTCAACTAATTATGAATTAGATAAAGTATTAGATTACGGCTTTGATGGTATCGGTCTATACAGAACAGAAATGATTTTTATGTATAACGATAGACCTTATTCATTTGATGAACAAAAGACTATTTATACGGAAGCTGTAGAAAAGCTTAAAGATAAGACAATAGTCTTTAGAACATTTGATGTCGGAGATGACAAGAATTTATCTTATTTGAGGGTTGAAGATAAAGGAGTTAGAAATTATTTTAATAATCCAGTTATATTTGAAACTCAAGTTAAAGCTATATTGTCATCTAATAAATATGACAATTTATCTATAATGTTTCCGATGATTGAAACGTATAAAGATTTTAAAGAACTAAGAAAATGGGTTATTAAAATAGCTAAAAAGAATAAATATAAAATTCCTAAGATTGGTATGATGCTTGAAACTAAAAGCGCACTTGAAACAATCAAGAAATTTAAACATGTCGACTTTATATCAGTCGGAACTAATGACTTATCAAAAGAATTGTATAATGTCGATAGAAATCAAGGTGTAAGTGATATATCTTACGCGAGGGATTTAACAAAAAAATTAAGTGTAGTAGTGGCTTATGCAGCCAAGAAAAAGATTTCCTTATCTATTTGTGGTGAACTTGCAAGTATTAAGGACGTAGCTATTATGTTTTATAAGATTGGAGTTAGAAATTTAAGTGTATCTCCATCGTTGATTAGAATCCTTAATATGAGTTTAGAAGAATTCAAAAATATACCTGATAAGAAATAATATATAGCATATAAAAATATTAATATTTTTTATTTGTTGTTTTTTTAAAACTTATTTAGTATAATTACTTGTGTGAAAAAAATCAAATAGTATTGGAGATGTATTTTAGTGAGTACAGTTGTAGTAGTTGGGTCTCAATGGGGAGACGAAGGAAAAGGTAAGATTACAGACTATCTTGCACAAAAGGCAAATGTAGTTGTCAGAAGTCAAGGTGGTAATAATGCAGGACACACAATCACATTTGGTGGTGAGAAGTTCGCATTAAGAAGTATACCTTCAGGTATCTTTAATCCTAATATTAAAAATGTTATGGCAAATGGTATGGTTATCAATCCAAAACAAATGCTTGAAGAATTAGCAGGATTAGAAGCTCGTGGTATTACTAAATATCAATTATTCGTTTCAAATAGAGCCCATATAGTTTTACCTTATCATCAAGATTTAGATGGCGCTTACGAACAATTTAAGGGCGACAAGAAGATTGGTACTACTAAGCGTGGTATTGGTCCAACATACGCAGATAAGGTTAATAGAATTGGTATTAGAATTGCAGATTTAGTAGACCCTAAATTATTCAAAAAAGCATTAGAAGATACATTACCAATTAAAAATAAAGAATTAGAAATGTTAGGTCTTAAGACTTATACAGTTGATGAAATATTTAATGAATATAGTGAATACGGCAAGAAGATTAAGCCATTTGTTTGTGATACTTCATTATTATTAGAAGAAGAATTAGAAAAGAATTCTAAAATCTTATTTGAAGGTGCACAAGGTGTTATGTTATGTATCGACCATGGTACATATCCATATGTAACATCATCATCTCCTACAGGAGCTAGTGTTCCTTTAAACTGTGGTATCGCACCAAGCTATATCAATAATGTACTTGGTATTTGTAAAGCATATACAACAAGAGTTGGTGAAGGTCCATTCCCAACAGAACTTGATGGAAATTTAGCAAATTATATTCGTGAACGTGGTCATGAATATGGTACAGTTACAAAAAGACCAAGAAGAGTTGGTTGGTTAGACTGTGTTGCCTTAAATTATGCTAGAAGAGTATCTGGTATCAATTATTTATCACTTATGTTATTTGATGTATTATCAGGTTTAGATAAAGTAAAGATTTGTTACGCATATGAGCTTGATGGCAAAAAAATCAATACAATTCCTGCAACATTAGATGAACTTGAAAGAGTTAAACCACTATATGTTGAAATGGATGGTTGGAAAGAAGATATCACTCATGTTACATCATTTTCAGAACTTCCAGTTAATGCTCAAAAATATTTAAGAAAAGTTGAAGAATTAACAAAGAGTGAAATCGTAATATTCAGTGTTGGTCCAGATAGACTTCAAACAATTGAATTAAAAGAATTTTTTAAATAATTAAAAAAGTGGATTAGGACTTTTCTAATCCACATTTATTTATGAGGTGGAAAAATGGGTAAAGTAGTTTTAGATTGGGAAACAGCTTATAATTTTATAGAAGATGCCTTTGTAGGCTATGGCGTACCAAGAGATGACGCAAAGATTTGTACAGATATATTATTAGAATCAGATAAAAGAGGTATTGAATCACATGGTTGTAACAGATTTAAGCCTATTTATATCGATAGAATAGTAGATGGTATTCAAAATCCAGTAACTAATTATGAAATAATTAAGGATACTGAATGTACAGCGGTAGTAGATGGTCATGATGGTATGGGTCAAGTAATTGGTTATAAATCAATGAAGCTAGCTATCGAAAAGGCTAAAAAATATGGTATGGGTATGGTAGTTGTAAGAAATTCTTGTCACTATGGTATCGCAGGCTACTATGCAACTATGGCAACTAAGGCAGGTTGTATCGGTATTACTGGTACAAATGCACGTCCTAGTGTTGCCCCAACATTTGGTGTTGAAGGTATGTTTGGTACAAACCCACTTACAATCGGTATTCCAACAGATGAACCTTTTGATTTTGTAATCGACTGTGCATCATCAATTACTCAAAATGGTAAGATTGAATATTATGAAAGAATCGGTGAAGATGTTCATCCTGGTACAGTAGTTGGTTTAGATGGAAAACCTATTACAGGTGATGCAGGAGAGGCATTAAAGAAGATTAGATCAGGTGAGGCTGCCTTAACTACATTAGGTGGTATCGGTGAAGCTTTAGGTGGATATAAGGGCTTTGGTTACGCACTTGCAGTAGAATTATTAAGTGCATCTTTACAAGATGGTAATTATGGTAAAGCATTAAATGGTAAAGATGAAAATGGTAATAAGGTACCATATCATTTAGGTCATTTCTTTATCGCAATTGACACAAACCATTTCTTAGGTGAAGATTTATGTCGTAAAAAAAGTGGTGAAATCATAAGAAAGATTAGAGAATCTCGTAAACAACCAGGCTGTGAAAGAATATATTCAGCTGGTGAAAAAGAATATCTAATTTGGCAAGAAAGAAAGAATAAAGGTGTACCTGTATCAGAACCAGTTCAAAAAGAAATGAGTACTGTAAGAGACAATTTAAAATTAAATTATGTATTCCCTTGGGAAAAGTAAAAAAATATAAGATGGCATTTAAGCCATCTTTTTTTACGCAAAAGAAAAGAGCTGTAATTTTACAGCTCCTAATTAATTACTTCTTTAAAATTAATTTAGTTAAGTCAACAGGGTTAACGATTGTCTTACCCTTATAAACTCTCATATTGCCAGATGCGATTTCATCAATTAAGATAACTTCGCCATTTTTTGCATAACCGAATTCAAATTTAATATCCCATAAATCTAAACCAATCTTCTTTAAATCATCAGCTACAACCTTAGTAATCTTTAATGTTTGTTCCTTAATAGAATCATACATTTGTGGAGTCATAACATTTAATGCAACTAAAGCATCTTTAGTTACTAGTGGGTCACCTAATGCGTCATTTTTGAATGTGCATTCAACATATCCGCCAGGAAGTGGTGTACCATTTTCGATATATTCACCATATCTTCTGATGAAAGAACCAGTGGCTACTAATCTACAAACAACTTCAAGACCATGACCGAAAACTTTTGCTGGTAAAACTTCCATAGTTGCTTTTTGTAAATCAGCACTAACGTAGTGAGTCTTAATTCCTTCCTTCTTTAAGATTTCAAAGAAGTGAATAGAAGTTTCAAGATTTGATCTACCGATACCTTCAATCTTTAAACCAACTTGATTCTCACCTGGATCAAATACGCCATCTTTGCCAGTACAATCATCTTTGAATTCTAATAAAACATTGCCATTTTCTAAAGCATAAACATTTTTTGTTTTGCCTTCATATAATTTTTTCATAATTTTTATCCTCCGAGACAATGATTATTTTAACATATAATTTTTATTTAATAAATTATTTTCTATAAATAATTTGAAAAAATATATATTGAAGATGTTATAATTAATGTAGTACTTACAAAAGAGGTTTAACATGGACAAATTAGATGAATTAATGAAAAGAATTGATAAATTTAATAAGGATAGGGATTGGGATCAATTTCATACACCAGTCAATTTATCTAAATCAATTTCTATTGAGGCAAACGAATTATTAGAATGTTTCCAGTGGAATGATGACGCAAATATTGAAGATGTAAAAGAAGAATTAGCTGACGTAATGAATTATTGTCTTCAAATGTGTCAGGTTTTAGATTTAGATCCAGTTGATATAATGAATAAAAAGATGGATAAAACAGAAAAAAAATATCCAGTTGAAAAAGCCAAAGGTGTTTCAACTAAATATAACAAATTATAAAATATTATAAATATAGTAGTTTTTGATTGAAGGAGTAACAAGTATGAAAGAATTAAAAGTAATAGTTAAAGATAAAAATACTTTAGTATTAGATGAAAGTGGAGAAAAAGGTGATTATATTGATTTATCATCACTTTCTTCTGTTGATACCCAAGCTATCCTTCAATCAATTGATGAAGCTAAAGATAAAGTATATCAATCTAAATTAGAAGAATATAAAAAATCTTTAGTTGCAGAATCTAAATTGGATATAGAAAAGCTAGAATCTAAATATAATAATGAAATTAATAATTTAAAGTCTGAATTAAACAAATTAACTGAATTAAACGAAGAAAAAATCAAAGCTAAAGACAAAGAAAAAACTGACGCTTTAAAAATAAAAGAATCAGAAATTGAAAAGAAATATTTAGATATTATCAATGAATTAAATAATAAATTATCTACATTTGAAGCTAATAAGAATACAGAAATATCTAATATAAACAATAAACATAATGAAGAAATTCAATTAAAGAAAAATGAATACGACATTTTAAAAACTAAATATGATTCAGATATTAAAAACAAAGAATTAGAATTACAAAATAAATATGATAAACAAATCAATTATTTAAAATCTAAAGCTGAAATAATAGAATTAAAAAATAAGACAGAATTAGATAAATTAAATTATGAACATCAAAAACAATTAGATGATTCTAAATATGATTATGAAATTAAAATAAAAGATTTAGAAGAAAGAGTATTAGGTCTTCAAAGACAAAGAAATAATTTAACATCAAAACTTATCGGTGAAGATTTAGAAACTTGGTGTACTAATGAAGCTATATCTTATATGCAAGTTGGCTTATTTAATTGTACCTGGACAAAGGACAATGAAGTAATTCAAAATGCTGATGAAGTTAAAGGTACTAAAGGTGATTTCATCTTTAATATTTATGCGACAAATGAACATAATCCTGATGAACTTTTAGCTAATATGTTACTTGAAATGAAAAATGAATCATCATCAGGTAAAAAGAAAAATTCAGATTATTATGAGGCATTAGATAAAAACAGAAACAAAAAGAAATGTAAATATGCAATATTAGTATCTGATTTAGGCAGAGAATCAAATAATGATTTACCTATGTTTAAGGTATCTGAATATACTGATATGTATGTTGTACGTCCTGAATATATGATGACTTTTATTAATATTATTTCATCTGTCACAGTTAAGTTTGTTGATTTAGTTTTAGCTAAGACTAAAGAAGAATTAAATTTAAAAAATAAAAAAGAAATATTAGAAGAATTTGATTCTATTAAGAAGACTTATTTAGAAAATCCATTAAAATTATTATCTGATTCTATTTTAGAAATAGAAAAACAAACAGATTCAATAATGAACTGTGCATCAAAGATTAATATTCAAATAGAAAAAATTAAAGTTTCTTATATTAGTCAAATTGAAAAGAAATTAGAAACATATACTCCTAAATTAAATAGATTATTAAAGAAAACTGAAGAATAAAAGAAAATGGAACAGCTTGAACTGTTCCATATTTTTTTACTTATATTCTTTCATTAATTCTTCAAATGCTGGAAGTGAATTAATAATAGTAGAAGATGATACACAATAAGCTAATCTTACATATCCTTTAACACCAAAGCCATCGCTTGGTACAACTACTATATTATATTTTTTAGCACGTTCCATAAATTTGTTTGCGTCTTCCTCAGGAGATTTAACAAATAAATAGAAAGCACCTTGAGGATATACACATTCAAAACCAATCTTAGTTAATCCATTATATAATAGATCTCTATTTTTAGCATATTCATTCATATCAGATGTAACTGATGCACACTTAGTGATTACCTTTTGGAATAATGATGGAGCACATACATAACCATATGCACGACCAGCACCAAGACATGCTGCATATAAATCTTTTGAATCAGCTGCTTGTTGAGGTACTAAAATATAACCAATTCTTTCACCTGGTAAAGATAAGCTTTTTGAATATGAATAACAAACAACTGTATCCTTATATAAGCTTGGAATATGAGCTACCTTTAATCCATCATATGCAATTTCTCTATATGGTTCATCACATACGATATAGATTGCATGTCCATATTCTTTTTCTTTCTTTTCTAATAACTCTGCTAATTGTTTTAATGCTTTTTCAGAATAAATAACACCAGATGGGTTATTAGGTGAATTTACAATGATTGCCTTTGTATTTTTGTTTAACATTTTTTCAAGTTCAGGGAAGTTGATTTCAAATGTCTTTAAGTCTGCAGGTACTAATTTAAAAGTAGCACCAGCTGATTCAACGAATACTTTATATTCTGTGAAATAAGGTGCGATAGCAAGTATTTCATCAGTTGGCTTTTCAGTTAATGCTCTAAATGTAATACATAAAGAAGCCGCAGCGCCACAAGTCATATATAAATCAGTTAATTTATAATTTGTACCAAATCTTTTGTTTAAGTCTTTAGCGATAACATCTCTTACTTCATTGTCACCAGGGGCGCTTGTATAGCCGTGGTTAGAAGAAGGAGTTTGTGTATCTAATAATTCTTTAATAGTTTCATCAACTAATTTGTGAGGTGGAACTGATGGATTACCTAATGTGAAGTCATAAACCTTATCAGCACCTATTTTTTCTTTTTGTCCTTTAGAGAATTCAAATAATTCTCTTATGATTGATCTATTGTTACCTAGATTTAACATCTTTTCATTCATAATTTATATCTCCTTTATAAAAAAACTATATATAGTTTACTACAATTATTGGCAATAATCAATAATATAATATATATGCGTATGCGTACACAATATTCGGTGTATCAATCGTCAATAATTTAAAAAATATTTTATTGTTTTTAAAAATGCAATATTTTTTCTAAATGGCTTAATTAAGCCGTTTTTAACAGTACACTATTTTCGGTGTTTCGCAAAAGCCAAAAAATACCTTAAAAAAATTGTAAAAAATTTGTTGACTTTGTATTTTAATTTGATATAATGAATACGCTGTTCGAAAAATTTGACGTTAATTTATTAATTAATGTTTAATTTATAAAGTTTTATTACAGTATATGGATGATGAAAGGAGATCATTTATGCCAACTATTGAACAATTAGTACGTAATGGAAGAAAGGACAAAATTTCTAAGAGTAAATCACCAGCATTAGGAATGGGTTTTAACACTCTTGAAAAGAAATATACTAAGATTCCATCACCTCAAAAGCGTGGTGTTTGTACACGTGTTACTACAATGACACCAAAGAAGCCTAACTCAGCTATGAGAAAGTATGCCAGAGTTCGTTTAACAAACGGAATCGAAGTTACAGCATATATTCCAGGTGTAGGCCACAGCTTACAAGAGCACAGTACAGTACTTATTCGTGGCGGACGTGTTAAGGACCTTCCAGGTGTACGTTATCACATTATTCGTGGTACATTAGATACAACTGGTGTTGCTGACAGAAAGCAAGCTCGTTCTAAATACGGTGCAAAGATGCCAAAAGATTCAAAGAAGAAGTAAAAATATAAACTATTAAATATATAATATTAAAGGAGGAATGACTCATGCCTCGTAAGGGACATATCGCAAAAAGAGACGTGCTTCCAGATCCAATATATAATTCAAAGGTAGTTACAAGAACTATCAATGCAATTATGTTAGATGGTAAGAAGGGTACAGCACAAACAATTTTATATAGTGCATTTGATATTGTTAAGAATGAAACAAATCAAGAACCACTAGAAGTATTTAATAAGGCTATTGAAAACATTAGCCCATTACTAGAAGTAAAGAGCCGTCGTATTGGTGGCCAAAACTACCAAGTACCAATGGAAGTTAGACCTGAAAGAAAGCAAACATTAGCTTTAAGATGGTTAGTAAAGTATGCACGTTTAAGAAACGACAAGACTATGGATATTAAGTTAGCAAAAGAAATTATTGACGCATCAAACGGTCTTGGTGGTGCTTGCAAGAAACGTGAAGAAGTACACAAGATGGCAGAAGCTAATAAGGCATTTGCACATTACCGTTGGTAATTTTTAAAGGGGACATAAACAATGGCTAGAGAATATACATTAGAAAATACACGTAACATTGGTATCATGGCCCACATTGATGCTGGTAAGACTACAACTACTGAACGTATTCTATTCCATACTAAGAAAATCCATAAGATTGGTGAAACACATGATGGTGCTTCTCAAATGGACTGGATGGAACAAGAAAAGGAACGTGGTATTACTATTACATCAGCAGCAACAACTGCAATTTGGAAGGGACATCGTGTAAATATTATCGATACTCCAGGTCACGTTGACTTCACAGTAGAGGTTTCAAGATCTCTACGTGTACTAGACGGTGCTATCACTGTTTTAGATGGTCAAGCTGGTGTAGAACCACAAACAGAAACTGTTTGGAGACAAGCAACTGATTATAACGTTCCAAGAATTGTTTTCGTAAACAAGATGGACAAGATCGGTGCTGACTTCGAATATTCAGTAAACACAATTCATGAAAGATTAGGTGCTTGTGCAGCTGCTGTACAATGGCCAATCGGCGCAGAAGACCAATTCAAGGGTTCTGTAGACTTAATCGAAATGAAGGCTTATATCTATCCTGGTGATCCAGAAGAAAGCTATAAAGTAGAAGATATTCCTGCTGATTTAGTTGAAATTTGTCAAGCAAAAAGAGATGAATTATTAGATACTTTATCTCAATTTGATGACGATTTAGCTATGGCTTATCTTGAAGGTGAAGAAATCTCTGTAGAACAAATCAAGGAAGTAATTCGTAAGGCAGTATTAAATGTTGAATTCTTCCCAGTTTTATGTGGTTCAGCATTCCATAACATGGGTGTTAAGAGAGTTCTTGACTACGTTATCGACTTCTTACCAAGCCCTCTTGATGTTAAGATGAGCAAGGGTTATGATGGTGAAGGTAACGAAATCGACATTAAGGCTGATGACAACGCACCATTCGCTGCATTAGCATTTAAGGTTATGACAGACCCATTCGTTGGTAAATTAACTTTCTTCAGAGTTTACCAAGGTACAGTTACAGCTGGTTCTTATATTAAGAATACAACTAAAAACGTAAAAGAAAGATTAGGTCGTATCATGCAAATGCATGCTAACCATAGAGAAGAAATTAAAGAAGTTTACTCAGGTGATATCGCTGCTGCAATCGGTTTAAAGAACACTACAACAGGTGATACATTAGCTGCTGAAAACTCAGACATTATATTAGAAAAGATGGTTTTCCCTGAACCAGTTATCTCAGTTGCAGTTGAACCTAAGACTAAGGCTGACCAAGACAAGATGACTCAAGCTTTAATTAAGCTTGCAGAAGAAGACCCTACTTTCCGTACTTATACAAACCAAGAAACTGGTGAAACAATCATTTCTGGTATGGGTGAATTACACCTAGATATCATTGTTGACCGTATGAAAAGAGAATTCAACGTTATGGCTAACGTTGGTGCTCCACAAGTTTCTTACCGTGAAACAATCACTCAAACAGGTGAATGTGAAGGTAAGTTCGTACGTCAATCAGGTGGTCGTGGTCAATACGGTCACTGTTGGGTTAGATTCTCACCAAATCCTGAAAAGGGTTATGAATTCGTTGACTCAGTTGTTGGTGGTACAGTACCTAGAGAATATATTCCAGTAGTTGATAAGGGATTACAAGAAGCATTACCTAATGGTGTACTTGCTGGTTATCCATTAATCGACATCAAGGCTGAATTATTTGATGGTTCTTACCATGAAGTAGACTCATCTGAAATGGCATTCAAGGTAGCAGCATCTTTAGCTGTTAAGGCTATGAAGGATAAGTGTAAGCCAGTATTACTTGAACCAATCATGGAAGTAGATGTAACTATTCCAGAAGAATATGTTGGTAACGTAATCGGTGATTTAACTTCAAGAAGAGGTCGTCTAGACTCTCAAGAAAAGCGTGGTAATGGTATGAAGATTAGAGCATACGTTCCACTATCAGAAATGTTCGGTTATGCAACTTCATTACGTTCTAATACTCAAGGACGTGGTAACTTCGTAATGCAAATGCATCATTATGAAGCAACACCTAAGAACATTCAAGAAGAAATCGTTAAGGCAAGAGCTTAATTGATTTATAAACTAAGGTAAAAAAGTGAATTAGTTGATAATTGATACAAACTATAATTAATTATTAATTAATTTACTTGCAAACCCTTGCCAATTAGGGTAAAATATAAATTGGTAAATTTTATTGAAAAAAATATCTAAAAATTAAAGGAGAAAATTTAAAATGGCAAAGGAAAAATTTAACCGTTCTAAACCACATGTTAATATTGGTACAATCGGTCACGTTGACCATGGTAAAACTACTTTAACTGCTGCTATTACAACTATTCTTGCTAAGAAGGGTTTTGCACAAGCTAAGGGTTATGACCAAATCGACGCTGCACCAGAAGAAAAGGCACGTGGTATAACTATTAATACTGCACACGTTGAATATGAAACAGAAAAGAGACACTACGCACACGTTGACTGTCCAGGACATGCTGACTACGTTAAGAACATGATCACTGGTGCTGCTCAAATGGATGGTGGTATCTTAGTTATCGCTGCAACTGATGGTCCTATGGCTCAAACTCGTGAACACATCTTACTTGCTCGTCAAGTTGGTGTACCTCGTTTAGTTGTATTCTTAAATAAGTGCGATATGGTTGATGATGA
>JAILIY010000033.1 GCA_024695025.1 Acholeplasmatales bacterium | reverse complement strand
GCTAAATTGAAGGAGGCAATTGAAGAATCAGTAACTAGTATTAAAATTGGTTTGGTTGATGCTTCAAATGCTCAAAGAAATGTCGCAATGCAGTTTCAAAGATCTTTTGAAAATTTAGATGACGAATCTGCAAAAGAAATTCTTAGAATATTAGAAAGGAATGAAAAAAAATAATGGACTACAAGACTAAGCCAATATCAAGGCTTGATTTAAGAAAAATTGCATATTGGTTTAGATCTTTGTTTAAGACGAGAAATAAATATCGTTTTGATGCGGTAGGTGCATTTGAAAAAATTCATTCTATTTTTCCTCAAATTACGGTTGAGGTTGTCGAAAATGATTATTTACCGGAAAATGTCCCTGCACGTTGTGTCCCGGATTTTAATGGTAATTATCATATCGAAGTAAAAGATAGTGTTTATGTTGGGGCCTGTGATGGAATTGGAGGATATAGAAATCACATTGTGCATGAATTATCACATGCTGTACTTTGCTTGTTGGGGTTCACGCCCATTTTAGAACGTAGTTTTAATGATAATGAAATACCTAATAGATCGGAGAGTATGGAATGGCAAGCAAAAGCCCTTTGTGGTGAAATAATGATTCCATATGAAGAAACAAGAGGATTATCTAAGAAAAAGATAATATCTTATTGCCAAGTCTCAGAAGCAAGTGCAGAAATGAGATTAAAATTGGATAAGAATATATCTGAGTAATCAGTATATATAAATAAAAACAGGAACTACTGCGAATAGTTCCTGTGGGTTTGCATGTTTAATCACGCTAACTGTATGATAATTTTAGCAAACCGAAACCTGTATGTCAAGGTTTTGAAACTATTTTCATAATTAATTTAAATCTAATTGAATTATATGAAACGACAAATATTTAGAAAGGCGGTTTGCTAAATATGATAAAAATAAATATTGTAGAGTTTTCTTTATAGTAGATGAATCATTAATTCTTAGAGGGGGAGTGATTATTTATGAAAAAGAATAAAGATTGCTCTACTAAAAAGATTAACTCAGTAAGAAAAGGGTGCAGAGATGTTTTTAATGCATTCTTGGTAGCATTAGCTACATATATGGGATTTTATGATTTTCCAGTCATTAATCCAACTTATGATATACCAAATAGATTAATATCTTTTTCTAGGTGCATATCTACAAAAGATTATGATCAGTGGGTTCATTTTTATGAAGATGATTTCTTGTTTGAAAGAATATGGAGAAATCCTTTAAAATATTTAGAGATACTAAAAAAATTCAATGGTGTTATATTACCAGATTTTAGTTTATACCGAGATATGCCGTTTGTTATGCAATTATGGAATATTTATCGTTCTAGAGCTATTGGTTATTGGTTACAAGTTAATGGAATTAAAGTTATTCCTAATATTCGTTATGGTGATAGAAGAACATATAAATGTTGTTGCGATGGTATATCAAAAGGTTGCGTTATATCAGTAGGTTCACATGGTACTATTAAAAATGTAGAGGATAGAACTATATTTGCAAATGGGCTAGATGTAGTTGTTAAAAGGCTAAAACCCTTAGCAATAGTTGTATACGGAGCATGTCCCGACTATATTTTTAATAAATATAAAGAACAGGGAATTCGAATAATACAGTTTGAGCCAGATTATTATAATCAACTTTCATTAGAAATGGAGGTTGACTAATATGGGTGCTGGATATCATGGTGGATTTGGACACACAAGTGGATCAGGTAAAGCTTTTAAAATTGGTTTTACTAAGGCTGGTGTTAAATTATATACTCGAGACGAATTAATAAAATCAATAGATGGTGTAACTACAACATCAACTATGATTGCAGATTTATTACGCAATAAAAAGGTTGGTTTAAATGTTATAGGAGATAGGTTATTTAGTTATGCATTTAATTTAGGTCCTGACACTTTAGCGTTTTACTCAAATGGTCAAATTTATGTAAGATCGAGTTCCTTAAGCATTATTGATGATTTGGTTCATGAAGGTAAACATGCATATGATGATAAGGTCTTAAATAAGAATAGAAATTTTATTAAATCAAGGCATGGAGAATTACGTGCATATTCTGCTGAAAGGGAGTTCCAATTAGCTACAGGTAGAAAACCAACCTACAAAGATTTAAACGAAATGTATAAACATATTAAGAAAAATTATAAATAGGAGATTAAAGATATGGA
>JAILIY010000027.1 GCA_024695025.1 Acholeplasmatales bacterium | reverse complement strand
CAAACTATAGAATATAAAGGTGAAAATGATTCAAGTTATACGACAACTGTTCCTACTAAACCTGGTAATTATACAGTTAAAGTTAGTGTTGCACAAAGTGCAACCTATAGTAAAGCATCTGCAACTGCAAACTTTACAATTTACAAAGCTACACCTAATGTAACAGCTCCAACAGCTAATTCTGGATTAGTATATACAAGTGAAGCACAAGCACTTGTAACTGCTGGTGCTACAACTGGTGGACAATTACAATATAGTTTAGATGGAACAACTTATAATATAACTATTCCAACTGCGATAAATGCAGGTACATATACAGTTTATTATAAGGTTGAAGCAGATAATAATTATACAGGTATAGAAGCAGATACATTAGAAATTATTATTTCTAAAGCAACTCCAACATACAATATTCCTACAGATTTATCAGTATTGAAAAATGTAAAATTAGTTACAATAGCTTTACCACAAGGATTTACTTGGAACAATCCAAATGAATCAGTTGGTGAAGATATTACAAACAAGACATTTAAAGCTTCATATACACCAACTGATACTAATAATTATTTAGTAGTATCTAATATTGATATTCCTGTTATAATAACTACAACTTGGGATGTAGCTGATCCTGAAGTTGAAGATGTTAAAGCTAAAATCAATGGTGTAGATGTAATAGATGCTAATATCAAACTTAAAGTTGAAGTTAAGGCTGAAATGAACAATGAAGAATCAAAAGATACAAGCATCCTTGACAGAGACGAAGTTAAAGAACATTTATCATCAACAGATAGAGTTGCAATTATTTATGATGTTAAGCTTTTACGTAAGACTGTAATTAATGGTGTTGAAACTGTAGTTGAAATTCAACCTTCAGAAATTAAAGAAGGCGTAACTATAGAAATCGAAATGAAATTACCACAAGATTTAATTGGTAAGAAATTTAGAATTTTACACATCCACAATGATGGTACAGTAAAAGAAGTAAGTTATTCAGAAAACACTGAAGGAACAAATATTACAGTTTTAACTGATAAATTATCTGAATTTGCATTCGTAATTAACGAATCTAATCCAAATAAGACAAATGTTGGCTTAATTATCTTATTAATAATCGCTTGTATATTAGTATTATTAATAATTGCATTATTATTAATATTCTTACTAAGTGGCAAGTGGATTATAAATAATGGTAAACCATCAAAAGCTATGAAGATTGGTAGAAAAGATGATAAGATCAAATTATTATGCATGAACTTTAAAATAATATATAAATCTCCAAATGAAATATTCGACAGTAAAGTAGATGCATTAAATAGTCTTTCATCAAATAACGACTAATCTTTAATAAAACTAGTTTAACTAGTTTCATAAAAATATCCCTTAAGTCTATCTAGAGTAATCTTAAATAGGCTTAGGGGTATTTTTTTCTTTAAAATATACATAGTATATTCTATTTTAATTGAAAATGGATAAAAAAATTGGTAAAATATATATAAGTATGTACTATTATTATAATCTGGAGGTATTTCTATGATTCAATATGAAATTCAAGGTAAAATGGCAGTAATTACAGGTACGACAACTAAGGATGTTAATTTAACTATTCCTCAGTATGTTGAAGGTAATATTACTGTATCAAAAATAGAAGGTAATTCATTCCAAGAAATGGAAAAACTAAAAAAAGTTACAATTCCTGGTAGTGTAAAAGTTATTGGTGCTTATAGTTTTGCAGAATGTAAATTATTAAAAGAAGTAATTTTAGAAGAAGGCGTTGAAGTTATCGAAGACTGGGCTTTCATCAACTGCAATATTGAAAAGATCAAATTACCATCAACTATAAAATCAATTGGTACTAATGCCTTTTTAGGTAATATGTGCAAATATGAAGTTGAAGAAATAATGAAAGAAAAATCTCAAGGTAAAAAGGCAAGAAGCCACACAAATTATAGAAGTGCTGTATTCCCTTTATCATTACTTGAGGCAAAAGAAAATATAAACAGTGAAATTATTGAATCACGTGCTAGATATATTGATAGTCAATTAGATATGGTTGAGGCAGGTACTATGCCATCAACTAATCTAGATTTACCATTTTTATTTAACAATGATGAATTCTTAGTTGCATATTATTCTAAGAATAAAGAAGTATCAAATATCTCATTTGATGTGGCAAGTGAATCTAAGACTCAAATTGGCTTATATAGTGAAGCTGATCCTGACTTTTTGACACTTAAGATTAATATCTTATCAGATGAAACTATATTATCAAGTTTTTATATGAAAACTCCATATCTTGAAGATATTAAGCTTCACAACAATGGTGTTGAACATGTTGAATCAAAAGGTGAACATTATTATTTCATTTCTGTAAGATTAAATATGAAATGTTATGGTACAGGAAATATTAATAGAGAATTCTCTATTAATTTATTCAATGAACTTACAGGTAAATATCAAACAGAAGTTCAAAATGGCCTATTAGCTCAAGAACAGTTCCAAGATATAAGAGATGAAATTGACCAAAAGATTTTGGAAGTAACAGATGGATTTGTATCTCAACTTGATGGCTGTCCTATGCATACTTATGTATATAATTTATATAGATATTGTCAAAATGATGAAGGTATTGAACGCCGTGGTGAAATAGATTCTAAAATATTTGAATTATTATTAAAATATTATAATGAAATTACAGATATCGATTCACTTGATAAGATGTGCTTTGTAGATTGTTTTGAGAATCTAAAATTCTTAGAGGCAATCACAGGTATGACTCACGAAGAATTAAGTGAAAGATATGATTATCATTTACAAGACGCGATGGGTGTAAATATTTCTGTCGATGAAGCATTAAGCTATAGAGATTTATTTAAGGATTTGGAAACAAATTATAATTTACATGCAGATTTCTTATTATACATTTATAAAGAATTACAAAGATTAAATAATCAATTTAGTGTTATTGCCTTTGCTGCATAGGAGTAATTATGTTAAAAATCGCATTGATATATGATTTTGATAAAACATTATCTGAAAGTGATATGCAGAATTATGATTTTATCAAGAATTTAGGCATATCTATAGATGATTTTTGGAAGGAAACAGGTAAAATAACTAAAGAACATAATGCTGATAAGATACTTGCTTATATGTATATGATGGTAAAAACTTGTAAAGAAAAAGGAATACCTTTAACCAAAGATTATTTAAAAGAATGCGGAAAAAATATAATATTACATAAAGGTGTTGATACTTGGTTTAAAAGAATCAACACTATTGGTATGTCTTTAGGTGTTGAAATAGAACATTATATCGTTTCAAGTGGTATAACTGATATAATTTTAGGTACACCTATATATAAATATTTCAAAGAGACATATGGCTGTTCATTTATTTATGATAAAAATGGTGAGGCAGTATGGCCAAAAATGGCTGTAAATTATACTCAAAAGACTCAATTCATTGTAAGAATTGCCAAAGGTGCCTTTGATGTTACAGATGATGATTTAGTCAACAAAAAAACTACATCATTTAATATTCCATACAACAATATGATATATATTGGTGATGGTATTACTGACATACCTTGTATGAATATGGTAAAAAGTAAAGGTGGATATTCAATCGCCTTATATAGCGAAGGTAATAAGAAAAAAGTATTACCTTTAGTTGAAGATAAAAGAGTTAATTTTGCTTGTCTAAATGATTTTAGTGAAGATTCTAAATTATATGATTCAGTTAAATTAATGATAACTAATATGGTTTTAAGATATAATTTAGAAACTAAAGAACAGGAACAATTGTTAAGTGTATTAAAAGAGGAAAATTAAATGAAATTAGATTTTTATAATGAGTCAGGCTATAAAGTTTGGCAATATGAAAAAATAATTAATAAAGTATTTAAAAATATTAACAGTAAGAAAAAATTTAATGTAATATTTGTAAATAAAGAAGAAATTCAAAGAATCAATAAAGAATATCGAAATATTGATAAAGTAACTGATGTTATATCATTTGCCTTAATTGATGATAAAGAATTAGTTCAAACAAATGAATTAGGTGATATCTTTATCTGTGTTGAGCGCGCAAAAGAACAAGCAGTTGAATATGGCCACAGTGAAGCCCGTGAATTTGCATTTTTAGCTGTTCATGGTTATTTACATCTATGTGGACATGATCATCAAACTAAAGAAGAAGAAAAAATAATGTTTGATATTCAAGAAAAAATATTAGAGAAAGCTAATTTAAAAAGATGAATTTTAATGTAGAAGAATTAATAAAAAAAGCTATTATAGCTAAATCAAATTCTTATAGTCCTTATTCAAATTTTAAGGTTGGTTGTGCTATATTACTTAAAGATAACAATTACATATTAGGCTGTAATGTAGAAAATAAGAGTTATGGACTTACTATTTGTGCAGAAAGAAATGCTTTATTTAAAATGGTAAGTGAAGGTTATAAAAAAGAAGATGTAATAGCTTTAGCCATAACATCGTCAGGCGATGCTTTATGTACACCTTGTGGTGCCTGTAGAGAAGTTATGGATGAATTATTAAAAAAAGATACATTAATCGTTTTAGCTAATGACAAGCTAGAATATAAAATTGTTAAGAATAATGAATTATTACCACTAGCATTTAAATTGGAGAAATAAAATGGAATTTAACACTAATTTTAAAAGTGGTTTTATTGCGATAATTGGTAGACCTAACGTTGGTAAGTCTACCTTTTTAAATAAAATCATCGGAAAAAAAGTCGCCATTATGAGCGATAAGCCTCAGACGACAAGAAATAATATAATGGGAATACTTACTAAAGAAGATTATCAAATCGCCTTTACTGATACACCAGGTATTCATAAACCTAAAACAGAATTAGGCAGAAGAATGGTAAATGCCTCTTATAACGCGACAGACGGGGTTGATGGTATAATCTTTATGACTACCCCTGTAAAAGAAGTTTTAGAGGGCGATAAAATCATTTTATCTAACCTTAAAACAAATGTACCAGTCTATTTAGTTATAAATAAAGTAGATCAATTAAAAAAATTTAATGATATTGATTTAACAATATCTATTTATAAAGACTTATATGATTTTAAAGGAATATTCCCAATTTCTGTTATGGAGGATAAAAATTTAGATATATTATTAGATACAATTAAAGAAATTATACCAAATGGTCCTAAATATTACCCTGATGATATGATTAGTGATCATGACAATAGATTCATTATCTCTGAATTAATAAGAGAAAAGATTTTGTTCATGACAAAAGAAGAAATCCCCCATTCAATCGCCATCGTAATAGACAGTATTAGTGTCAATCCAGACAATGATAATTATTTAGATATTTTAGCCACTATCTACGTAGAACGAGATAGTCAAAAAAAGATTATCATCGGACACAATGGTGAGATGATTAAAAACATTAAAAATAAATCTATAGGTGAAATCAAAAAATTATTAAATAAAAAGATTCATCTAGATTTATGGGTTAAAGTTAAAAAGGATTGGAAAGATAGACCTAATGATTTACAATCTTTAGGCTATTCTAAAGATAATTTTTAATGAAAATTGAAGGAATTGTCGTATCGTCAGTTGATTATAAGGAACAATCTAAAATAGTAAATCTATACACAGAAATAGGTAAAATTGGTGTTAAAGCTCAAGGTTCTAAAAAATATAAAAATGGTTTGTTACAATTCACACAAACAGGAAATATAGTTTCATGTATATTAACTGATAATAATTTTAAATCAGTTTTAGAATATGAACTTTTGGATTCTATGTATTTATATTTAAATGATATTAACGTCATAGATACATTTTCTAAAATAATAGATGTAATTAATTCTATACCAGAAGATATTAACCACAAGCCTGTTTATAATTTTATTAAAAAGACATTAAATGATATTAAGAATAATAATCCTAAAAAAGTATTATGCATATTCTTAATAAAAATATTATATGTATTTGGTGTCGCACCAAATCTAAAAGAAGACATTGATACACATTCTAAGAATATAAAATATTTTGATCCAATATTAGGTGGAGCTAAAGAAAATTTTGGAAGCGATACTTTAAATATCTGGCAAGAATATTATTATGATAAAAAAGATATTAATTCATATACAGAATGTAATTATGATAAATTATATAACGAAATAAAAATATATTATAATTACCATGTACCTATTAATATAAAGCTTTGAGGTGAAAGATGAAAAATAAAAAATTGATTTT
>JAILIY010000168.1 GCA_024695025.1 Acholeplasmatales bacterium | reverse complement strand
TTATTCTTAACAAAACTCATAGCCAATAAAATCCCGATTGCCAGCGGAGTAGTGTGCCTTGCTTGATGTCAAGCCCTTTTATTATATCACAAAAATATTATAAATCAACTTTTTTTAATAAATATTTTTCAAGTATCAAATATTTGATGAACTTCATCTATAAAATCTTGTTTTTTATTAACCATAATCGAACCTCTATATGCCATTATTGTATCACATTATAAGACAATTTCATAGTGAACTAATAAGGTATAATAGGTATAATATTAAACTTATACTATTTATTTATTACAAAAAATAATGAAAAAAATAAAAAATATTGACTATTTTTAATTTAATTATATGGTTTTTTGTTTTTTATAATGTTATAATACAAGTGTAATTTTGTGAAAGGAGATACGTTATGGATTACTTTGGATTAAACAAGATTATTTCTGCTATTTTAGCTTTCTTCATCGGTAGTTTACTAGGTGGTATCGTTAGAATTACAGAAAAGAAGTATGTTGCTGGTGTTCTTAGAATTTTAAGCTTCATCTTCGTATTCGGATTCATTATTAATATCATTGACTTAGTATGTATTTTAGTTAGTGGTAAAATGTTCCGTGCACTTGAATGCTAATAAAAATCAATTAAGGCTCATAATGAGCCTTTTTTGTTTATTAAAAAAGGGCTCAATTTAAATTGAACCCATTTTTAATATTAACTATTCAGCTTTGTTTTCGTCTGATTCAGTTTCACTAGGAGTTTCAGACTTAGTTTCTTCTTTTACTTCTTCAGATGAAGTTTTTTCTTCATTTGTTTTTTCGTTATTAGCTTCATCGCCTACTTTACCATTGATACCGAAGTTTTCACCATCTGATACTAAAATCTTAATAGTACCATCCATTAAAACAGTAACGATATCAACAATAGAAACAATAAAACCAATAATTAAGCATAAGATCCAACCAATTAAAGATGCAGTATCTTTATTTTCAATAAACTTATCTAATCTATATAAGAAACTGAAAATCCATCCCCAAAAAGGAATTAATAATAATACTTTAATTGCTGTGTCTTGCTTATCAAACCATTGATAAAAACCCATTGTTATATCCTCCCTTACCAAAACATTATAGTTTAGTTAATATGATTTTTCAACAACAAATTTTAATATATTAGGCGCTAAATACTTCTTTATCGAAATATTTAGATATGTTTGCAACTGTAATTGTTGTATTTTCAAGTCTAATATTTTTACATAATGACAATTTCATATCTGTGTTAGCTTTAATATGAGAATTCTTTAAAGTAATATCATGAATAGGTAGTTCTTTTAAGCCTTCAACCTTAAGGGCAATATTAGATTCAGTACAAATGATATTATCAAGTGTAATATTTTTAAATTCAGGTACATCTTCCATATCAGTTGTAACTTTACCTTCATTGGCATCTTCGATATTAACTAGTACATATCCCATTGTAAAAATAATTGCCTCACCAATTATTCTAGTCATTTGGATATTTTTAATTGTAATATCTTCAACCACACCACCACGGCCTAGTGCTGATTTAAATCTTACACCTATATCAGTACCAGAAAAAATACAATTTTCAACTAATACATTGTTGATGCCTCTGCTCATTTCAGAACCAATTACTATACCACCGTGGGCGTCAAATACTTTACAGTCGTGAACCCAAACATTCTTTGTTGGGATTTTTGTTTTTCTCGCTTCTTTATTCTTACCACTTTTAAGACAAATACCATCATCACCAACAGAAAATTCAGTATTAGCTATTTCAACATTTTGACATGATTCAATATCTATACCATCACCATTTTGGGCACTGAATTTGTTTTTGATAGTCGCATTTTTAACTGTTAGGTTTGTACAATAAAGTGGATGGACATTCCATGCAGGTGAATTTTGAAGTGTTACACCTTCAATTAATACCTTGTCACACTTAATAAGTGATACAAGTACTGGTCTATACATATCCCAGTTAAGGCTAGCTATTTCAAGTGCGTTATCTAAACTATAATCAGGTTCACCTTTTAATAATCCATCATAATAAGTCTTAGTAGGACACCATATTTCAGTTTCTTTTGTCTTATAAATATAATCACTTTTCTTAAGGCATCTTTCCCATTCTTTAGATGTTAATTTAAATTTTTTGATACCTCTCCATAAATCGCCATTACCATCAATTACACCACTACCTGTTATGGCGATGTTTGATGCACCATTTGCGTTAATTGGTGAGATAGCTCTTATCTTTTTAATTCCTTCATATTCTGTGAATATTAAAGGGTATTCTTCTTTTGATTTAATAAAATTTAAATATGCATTAGATTCTAAATGTAGATTAACATTACTCTTAAGTGTGATTGGACCTGTCTGATAAAAACCATTAGGTATTATTACAGTACCACCACCATTTTTACTACATTCATCTATTGCCTTTTGAATTGAATTCTTGTTATTGAAATTATAACTAGATTTAGCACCATAGTCTAAAATATTATATTTTTTGTCAATAAATTCAGGTAATATAACTTTAAAATTCATAATCTTTCTCCTTAATCCATACAACCTCTAACAAGCCATCCCACTAAAAATAACAGTCCAAACATAAGTAAGAAAAATATTAATTGTAATATTCTTCCTCTTTTTGGATTATAAACATAATCAGTTTTCTTTTTAGGGTTATTCTTGTTATATTCTTTATCCTTTTGACTTTCGATTTGAGCTCTTTCTTTTTTTGTTAATTTACGTTTAGAAAGCTTATTTCCGCCCTCAATATCAAATTCGTTATTTAATTTTTCTTCATTGTTATTATCATTCATAATTACTACCCTACGAAAAGATTAAGGTGAGATATGCTCACCTTAATTTTTATTTTAGAACAAATAACTTTTCGTCTTTTTCTTCAATTTTTCTATCTAGTACAAGATGATCTAACGCCTCAAGTAATTGTTTTTTAGAATTGGCTGTTACTTTATCGTAACCTAATAAATTGACAATTCTTTTGAAACAACCAGCCTCACTTACACCATTGTTCTTTAAAACAGTGTTGTAAATACCATCAGCTAATTCATCAACATAAATATACTGGATATCTCTGTCTGATTCAAGTCTTAATTTAATATCACTAACTTTAAAATTAAATAAGAAGTCACCAAGCTTTAATACTCTTTCTGGTAATGAGGCTAATACTTTTTCTTTAAAATCATTAGTAATCTTTTCAGTGTCAGTAATTTGAGCGACTCTCTTTACTAAATATTCTTTATGAATTGGAGATTCAACTCTAATTATTTCTTTAACTAATTTAGGTAAGCCTTCTGATTCATAAACTTTTTTAGCTTGGAATATATTGTAATAATCATATGCAGCATAAGCTAAATCTAAGGCATCATCATTACCTTCTACCTTTAGATAGCTTACATTAGTATCTTGATGAACATATTCTTCACCTTCAACTAATGTGCCTTCTATAGCTTGTTTAATTCTTTCTTTTTCAGCTTCGTTATTATTTATCCAAGAAGTTGTAAATAATTTATAATATCTCCAGCCCTGACGTTCTAGTAACATACGTTCAAGTCTATAATTATCTGTTAAGCTTGTAGAATAATTATTCTTACCATCAATCATGATAGCTAAAATATAATCTTCATCCTTCTTAACTGCGATATCAACCTTAAATGCACTAGATCCATAATTAGTAACTGCATCGTAACCAAGTGTTCTAATATATTCAATAATATTCTTAGTTGTACCTGTATCAGCTTCACTATAATTTTTAACATCAATAACATTTTCTGCAAATTTTAAATATTCTTTAAATGATGTTACACCTAATGAATCAGGATTATCTCTAATATCAGAATAATGAATAGAGGCAACGATAGTGATGTTAATTTTAGCACGTGTTACGGCAACGTTTAATCTTCTTTCACCACCACTTGCGTTAAGTGGGCCGAATCTTTGATAAAATTTATTTTCATCATTAAATCCGTAACAAATACTAAATATTATTCTATCTCTTTCATCACCTTGAACTGATTCTAGGTTTTTAACGAATACTGGTTCATTTAATTCAGGATCAAAATATTTTTCATATTTTGGTTGTTTTTTCAATCTCTTATCGATTAAAGATTGAATTAATTCTGCTTGTACATTTGAAAATGCTACTACACCAACTGATGTTTTAGATGTATCTAAGTGATCAAATACCATATCACAGATAGCTTGAGCCTCAATTGGGTTTGTACGAGTCTTCATGTCATATCTTCCTTCAGGAATATAGACATAGTCAATACCAAAGCCTGGTTCATGCTTACGTGATTGTGGAACTGTTATTAAATTAGAATCATAAAATGAATTGTTTGAAAATACAATTAATTCTTCTGTTCTACTTCTGTAATGCCATTTTAAGCTCTTAGTTTCAAATGTATTAGAAGCCTTATCCAAAATAGATTCTAAGTCGTATTCTTCTTCAACTATTTCATCTTCAACTTGTGAACCGATTGATTCAGCACTAGCTTGGAAGAAAGCAGTTGGTGGCATTTGTTTTGTATCACCAATTACTATACATTGTTTACCACGGTATATTGAACCAAAGGCGTCACACGCAAATATTTGTGATGCTTCATCAAATATTACTACATCAAACATATTTAATTGTGATGCTAAATATGTTGATACAGAAAGTGGTGACATCAAGAATACTGGTTTGATATCAAGTGCAAGTTCAAAGATTTTATCAAGAAGTGTTCTAATTGGAAGTTGTCTTCTTAATTTATTATATTCTTTATCTAATAATTTAAATTGTGAACCTTCAACTAAATCTGTATGACGACTAGTTGAGTTTTTAGCGATGATATAATCTCTATTAATATTTAATATCTTCTCATCAATATCTCTAAATTCATTGATTTGATCGTCTGTTTGTTTACTATCAAAATTAGATAATCTTTCAGATTGTGAATGAATCTCCTCAATCTTTTGTTTAACAAATGTCTTTTCATAACATTTTTCAATATCATCAAGAGGTCTTTCACTATCCAAATAAGCATTTAGGAATTCAAAACATTTGTATTCCTTTAAGCTTCCTATAATTCTCATCAATTCTTGATAATTATAAATATAATCATGTTCAACATAAATTGATTCAAGTCTTTCCAAAATAGTTGTTAAATCAGATGTATATAAATCAATATCTTTTTTATAGAACAATTTAGAAGCTTGAATCAAGCATGAACTTTCAGCCTTAAATTGTGAAAATGGTGGAATGAATCTAGTTTCTTCAAGTATCTTTTTATAATCATTTTCATTGATATTCATATCCATAATACCATCTAATGATCTACAGTCTTGAGATACTTGTCTTAAGTTAATTTCTTTATAATTACCTAAGAACTTTTCTAAATCATCTGTATAAGTCTTAGCTACTTTAGCATATCTATTATATCTTCTTAATTCTTCTAAATCTTGTAATACAACATCTGTTTTGGCTTTATTATTTCTATAAGATAATACTTTAGCCATAGCTTCTTTAAATTCTTGATTTTTAAATAAGCCCTTGTTGTTAGTTTCAATAGTTCTTTGTAAAGAATCTAAATCTAATTTTAAAATATCTTCTTTGTAGATTTTAAATATTTCAGTATCTAAGTCCTTAGATATCGCTAAATATTTTTCTATTGCATCTGTAATTTTCTTTCTTGTAACTTTATTGAAATAATATGGATTGAATGTCTTAATTCTATTGATCTTTTCAACAATAGCCATACCATTATATATTTCCATTACAGTAACAAATTTCATATTTAGACCTGTATTATTTAATGCATCTCTAATATTAAATAAATTACCGATATGTCTAATTGCAATATCTAAATCAAGTGTGATTCTAGATAAGTCAGTTATGGCACCTAAATTAAGGCCATATAGACCACTTTTTCTATAATCGTCATTGATATTTCTTGAATATACTCTATATTCAGAAAATAACAAATTAATTTTATCTAATGTAAATAAATTAAATTCATCGATATCAAGATGAATATCAATTGGGTCGATATCATTACCTAGATACATTGAATATAAATCTAGTAATGTACAATCTAAACCTGTAATATTTTCATGTAATTCTTCTTCATATGCTGACAAATTATTACTTAACATATTATGTTTAGATTCTAAAAATCTAGTTTTTAAACTCAATTCATATTTTGGTAATGTTGCTGCATTATAAATCTTTTCAATGAATTCTTTCTTATTTGCCTTATTAGAGTGTAACTCTAAAGCAAATTCTGATAATTTAGCACGTCTTAAATTTTCAAATACGACATTTAAGGCGGCAATCTTTTCAGATACGAAAAGTACCTTCTTACCTTGACCTAAGAAAGTAGATATCATATTTGTGATAGTTTGACTCTTACCAGAACCTGGAGGTCCCTGAAGACAGAATGATTTACCATTGGCTGCGTTTTGGATTGCCTCAAGCTGTGATGAGTCACAGTTAACTACTGGGAATACATCAGCTTTTTCTTCTAATATTTCAAGTCTATCTGGTTCACCAAGTAGGGCTCTGATGTTCTTGTTTTCAAGTACTAATTCCTTATTAGAAATTAAGTCATTGTACATATTCATTTTATAGAATGAATAAATACCTAAAGAAATACCATCTTCAAACCAAACTTTATCATTTAAATTAGCTTTTAATTTTTCAATATATGTTGAATATGCTTCATCATCATAATCAATTAAATTGATACCATAAGCTGTATCAAGATAGAATTTTAATGTTGGGTTTAATAAAATATCATCTTCGTATTGGCGAAGCTCATATTGGCCTGTTTCATTATTTAATTCAACTGAAATTAATAAAAGTGGTGCAGTATATGTAACTTCATCTTCAACATAATGAATAAAACCAAATGAAATATATAAAGGGTTTATACCTTTTTCAACTAAAGATGATTTATGATCTTTCATTAAGCTTTTTAAAGCTCTTTGAAGTTGATAGCTTTCTTTATAAGCAATTAATTCTCTTCCCTTTATTTGTTTTCTTACAACACCATATACATAGTCATATGATAAATGTAATAAATCTGGATTAGCCTGTTTTTCTTCTTCTGGGGCTATTTCATAGTTTTCAAGTAAAGCTGTATCTACATCAAAAAAGTTTAGATCTCTATAAGCTTTAACAGAACGGAATATTTCTTCTACATTTTTATTTAATAGCTTTAAAGTTTTTAAACCTGAATCTTTGTAATTTAATAATCTGTTTCTTTTACCTAAGTCTAATAATTGGTTAGTAACAGCTGCTAAAGACTTTTCAAGTGCTGAAGAGTGTACTCTTTTTACTTTTTTCTTTTCAAAAGGCTGCATAAAACTACCTCCTTACATTTTATAAGACGTCAATTGTTAGAATTATTATACCATATATGTAATATAAAAATAAATGTTTTTTACCATTATTATGGAAAATTAAAAAGAAAAAACTGATATTTTTTAGATTATATCTAATATCAGTTTAATACAATTATTTTTTATTTTCTTTTTTAAATAGCACCATTAATGAAATAATCATAGTAATTGTAAATGCAAGCATCAATAATGTAATGACTAAATCATATTTTTTAGGAACAACAAGTCCAAATATACCTATACATAAAAATAGTAAGGAATGAAAAGCAGAAATTAATCCTAATAATTTCTTGTGTCCTATAAAGAACTGATATATACCAAATGCCAACAATATTATACCAATTATTATACTAGTTATTCCAT
>JAILIY010000167.1 GCA_024695025.1 Acholeplasmatales bacterium | reverse complement strand
TAATGTGCTAAAATTGTTGTGTTTTTTTTAGGAGGATGGACATGAAAAACAAACTTAAATTTTTAGCATTATTAGCTATGATTTCTTTCTTCTTTACATCTTGTAATTCAAATAAGAAAGAAAACTCTAATAATACTTCTAGTATTATTTCTTCGGAAACTAGTAGTACTAAAACTTCTGAATCTAATACTAAAACTTTTGAATCAAAAACTAGTACTGATAATACTAAATATTTAATTGAACTCGACTTAAATGGTGGAGTTTATCAAGGCAGTGATAAACTAATTTTAAGTGGCGAAAATCGAGCAATTGAATATTATAAAACAGACAAAAAAATAACATTATCTAGATGTGAAAAATCCGGTTACCAATTTATGGGATGGGTTGATACAAGTGCTATAAATTACAACGAAAATAATCCTGTATTAAATCAAGAAATAGATTTATCTTTATGTAAAGATTATCAATTTAAAGCAGTCTTTAAAAAGATTGTAAATATTAGATTTAACAATTTTCCAGAAGAGGTAGATACAGTATTTTTAGAAGGTGAAACATATGATTTCCCTACTTGTAAAAAGACTGGTGAATATATCTCATATTGGCTTGATAATGCTTTAAACAAATATGAAGCTGATTCTACTTTTGTCGCCAAAGATAATCTACAATTTGATTGTTATTGGGAAACATATGTCTATAATTTATCTTTTGATACATATGGTTTATACGATGTTTCATCAATGAAAATAGAATATGGCTCTATTTATATATTACCTACACCAATTTGTAACAATTATTCATTTGAGGGTTGGTATTATAATGGACAATTACTAGAAAACCAGGGTAAATGGGAATATGATTTCGAAAATAAAGATATCTCATTACGTGCATCTTGGGAAATAGTTGGTTTACAATATGAATTTAATGAGGCTGATAAGACATGTTGTGTAAAAAAATACACAGGAAATCTAACAGAAATAACATTACCAGAATATTATAAAGGATATAAACTTACAAAAATTGATGATAATGCTTTTTCTAGCTCATCATTAAAAAACATTACTTTACCTGATACTGTGGAAGAAATTGGCCAAAGAGCATTTTCTACTTCTGTTAGTTTAGAAAGCTTTACAATGCCAGAAAATTTAACAAAAATTGGAAATAGTGCATTTGAAGATTGTAAAAGTTTAACTAAAGTTACATCTAATATAAATTTAGAATACATTGGTGAAAAAGCATTCTATGGCTGTAGTAAGGTTGAAAATTTTTATATTCCTTATAAAACAACATTTATTGGTAATGGTGCATTCTATAACTGTAGTTTGGCAACATTTGATTTTGCATCACCAAACTGTTTTGTATTAGAATCAAATGGTACTTCTACTCCTTGTAATATAACAAGTATTAACCTAACCTCACCTGTTGATACATTGGGAAAAGATTTATGCAAAATAGGATATAGTATCTGCTATAATTTAATTTATACACAAGGCTTTGAATTATCTGGCTTACCATCTTATTACCTAATTGATGAACAAACTCAAATAGATGCTCCTTCTACAACAGGTTATAATTTTGATGGTTATGAATTCTATTATTACTATTATGACAATGGAAATGAATTTGAATTAACTCCTATTAATAATTCACTTAGTGTTGTCATATCAAAGGGCACTTATGGAGATTTAGTTTTAGCACCAAAATATAGTCCAAAACAGTATACAGTATCATTAAATCCAAACGGTGGACAGCTAAGTACAACAAGTATTACTACAACATTTGATTCATCTTATACATTACCTACACCAACAAAAACTGGTTACAATTTTTTAGGTTGGTATTTAGATGATAAAAAAGTAAGTACTATATGGACATATGATGTTGAAAATCCTATATTAGTTGCTAAATGGGAAGCTAAAAAATATACAATTACATTTAATACTAATTTAGACGATGTCACACTTGATAGTTTGGAAGTTGAATATGATAAAAATTTCACTTTGCCAAATGTAGAAAATAGTGAATATATATTATCATATTGGGAATATAATGAATCAACTTTTAAAGATGGTATTTGGAATATTGATTCAAATATAACATTAAATGCAATAATAGAATCAAAAGGTCTACAATATGAATTAAATAGTGACAACATATCATATTCTGTAAAAGGAATAAGTGGAACAACTGAAAATATAATAGTCCCTTTAAAACACAATAATTTATATGTAACTAAAATAAGCGTTAATGCATTTAATGCAAATCTTTATATCAAAACTGTTACATTAAATGGCATAATTAATGAAATTAGTAAAAATGCGTTCTTTAATTGTACACAACTACAAACTATTAGTGGTCTTGAATCATGTATAACTATTGGTCAAGACGCATTTAGTAACTGTACTAATCTTAAAAATATAGTTTTACCTGAAGGATTAAATCGTATTGAAAAAGCCGCATTTTTTAAATGTACAAGCCTATCAAATATTACATTACCTAATACTTTAGTGTTTATAGGTGCTAATGCTTTTTATAGTGCAGATATAACAAACATTAATTTTGTAAATCCTAATTATTGGTTTAACCAAAAAGATGAATCAGTAGACTTTAGTTCGATTGATAATATTAAGACTGCATTATATACAGTAAATTATGAATATACAAAAAAATACTATAGTATAGTCATTGATTTAGATTATCAAAATACAAAATTAAAATATTATTATGATTACAAAAACGAATATACTTTAGCTGAATTTACAAGAGATGGTTATACGTTCTTACATTATATCAATACTGAAACTAATGAAGTAATTGATAAATTACCAGCATATACATATAAAAATTATTCAATTAAAGCTATATGGGAAGCAAACGAATATACAATTAATATCAATTATAATTGTGAAGAAATCGAAAATACTTCTATTAAAGTTAAATATGATGAGTTAGTTACTTTACCTAGTGTTTTAAGACAATATTATGAAGTTGATTGTTACGTATATGATAACAATACATCATTAATTTACACTCCTGGTGTATATGATAAAACTACTGATATTACAATTGTTGCAATATGGAAAGGTATATCAGTAAATGTTAAATATTTACTATTTTCATCAAGTACAATATACACAGAGACAGTTATAGAATACGAATATGGACAACCCTATGAAGTATATGTACCTAATACTACATACAAACTTACTGTTTGGAGAAAGGGTAATGATAAATTTAAAGATGGTGACTTTTTTGGATATACAGAAGATTTTATAGTAACATCTTATTTATGTAGTGATGGTTTAGAGTTTAAAATTGATAATGAAAATAAGACATTTGCTATAACAGGATATAATGGTTCAGATACTTATGTAATAATACCAACTTATATTGATGACTATGAAATGGTATCAATTGAAAATAACGCATTTGAAAACAAAAAGACTATAACTAATATAGTTATTCCAATCACGATAAAATCAATAGGTAATTACGCATTCAAAAACTGTTTATTATTAAATAATATTGAAAATGTAGAAAGATTAGAATATGTTGGTGAAGGTGCTTTTTATGGATGTGAATCAATAACTTATCAAACTCTTCCTGATAGTTTAGATACAGTACCAAGTTATTTATATTATGGTTGTGAAAAGTTAAAATCTGTTACAGGAAATAATATAAAAACAATTGGAGAATATTCATTCTATGGTTGTACAGAACTTACAGAAATATCTACTAATACTTCTATTGAAACTGTTTTAAACCACGGATTTTATAATTGTGAAAATCTAACATTTAATATATGGACTTTAAATACAATTGAAGAATTCGCGTTCACAGGTTCTGGCTTAACTGACGTAATATTTGAAACATCCACTTCTAAATCAAGTATTAAAATAATTGAGAATTTCACATTCGAAAATTGTAAAAAATTGACAAATATTGTACTTGGTTCAAATGTAAAATATATTTGTAAAGGTGCATTTTCACATTGTGAAAGCTTAGAATCAGTAACTATTCCAGAAAATGTATTAGAACTTGATAGAGAAGTATTCTATGATTGTACAAAACTTAAAAATGTTAGTATATCTTCAAAAATTGAATACATTGGAGGAGATTGTTTTGAAAAATGTACTAATTTAGCTTATAACACATATGGAGGAAACAATTATTTAGGTAATTCAACAGAAAATTATCTATATTTATTCAGTACAAATTTAGAAAATACTGTATCTACAATAATTTTCAATAATCAACTAAGAATTATTGCAGAAAATACTTTTAATCATTTTGACAATATCATAAACCTTAATTTGAGTGATACAAATTTAATATCAGTTGGACAATTCGCATTTTACGATTGTGAAGGATTAAAAACAATTAATTTAGGGTCTAAATTAAAATATGTAGATGATTATGCATTTGGTAACTGTGCTTTAGAAACTATAAATCTATCTCCTACTATTCTAACAATTGGTTATAGAGCATTTATAAATGATAATGTACAGATTAAACAATTTAATATAAATTATTCTTCTTCTGGAAAACAGTTTTATATAGCTTCAACATGGAATTCCATGGGAGCAAGAGCTCAAATTTATAATATATCAAAACTTTACAGTGATCCAGATTATACAAATAAATTTGAAGTATTATCAGGAACTTATTTGGAAATGATATACAAATATTCATATTTAATTTCAGTTGATTATGTATCACCACGTATTTAATGGAAAATGCTGTTAGAAATAACAGCTTTTTCTAATTTTTTAAAATATTAAATATTTTATGTTGTTTAAAATTATTATTTTGATATAATTAATTTTGTGTTGTTAAATATAGATTTAAACGCACAAAATTGGGAAAGAATATGAATATTTTAATATCAGTTATTTTAGTCGCCAATATATTATCTTTAGCTGGAAATATATTATTTACATCTTCTTCTTTGTTCAAAAGTAGAACAAAGATAATTATATTACAGACATCTAATCATTTGTTATCAAGTATAGCTCAGTTTTTACAAAGTGCATTTTCCGGAATGGTTCAAGATGTTTTATTATTAATAAAAAATATTGTATTATTATTTGTTAAACAAAATCATAAAATAATAAGAATAATCATTAATGTTACTTGCATAATACTTGGTTTAGTTTTAGGTATATTATTAAATGTATTATTAAATGATAACATATGGTATGGATATCTTCCTGTTGCCGGTACATTTATTTTTTCTACTACTGCAAGTATCATATTTATTAAAGAGAAAATAAATCCAAATTTGGATGAATTTATAATCAAAATAGCTATTATAATAAATGCTATTTTCTGGTTAATATATGGCTTACAAATTAAATTATATCCTGTTACAATTTTTAATTGTATAACAATCACGTTATGTGTTTATAGAATAATTATTATCGTAAAAAATGTAATCACTAATAAAAAACAAAAGTCCCATAAAGAATAACTTTATGAGACTTTTTTAGTCTAATATATAATTGTTTTTTAATTTATTGGTGTAAAACCATATTTAATAAAAATTTTTGAAATCTGATCTGCAATATAATAATCTCTACCATGTGTTCCATCAACTGTTACAAAACTATTATATAATTCACCATTATATGCTTTTCTATAAGATTCAAATACATTAGCACCAGCAGCAACTATTTCTACTTCAGAATAATAGTCAGCTTCAGTATAAATAATTGTCACGGATAAATCTGAAGATATCTGAAGAAAAAACTTTTCGAATACTACAATAGTTACCACCGAATCAGATTGTATAACTGTTTTCTTATAACCTTTTACTATATTTTGTGACTCTAATATTTCTTTCAAAACAGATTCAAAATCAATAGCTGAACTTTTTTTTAATCTTTTATCAATCATATAAACACCTTCTATAAACCTACCTTATTTTTTTCATCGATAAAACCACAATAAAACCATAATTGACAAGGTGCTCAGCGATTATATTCGCTATATATAAATCATTACCATTAGTTCCATTAAGATAAGTGGGATAATAATAATAATTACCAAAATAATGATATCTAGATCTTATACCAGTGCTATATGGTTCCATATACATTAAATCCTTTACATTGGCACCAGCAGCAATTATATCTACATAAGATAAATTTTTTCCTCTATCTTCTACATATACAATTGTCACAGACAAATCAGATCTTGTAGTACTATGATATTGTTCAAAAACATATATATGTGTAATTATATCTTGTCTTCCTATATCTCTTCTAAGATATTTTCTTATTCGTTGTTCTGAAAGAACTTCGATTAATGCTTTATCGAAATCTATTATTTTATCGCATTTAAGTTTCTTAACGACCATAAATGTGCCTCCCAAATTTTTCTATTGTTTTTTTCTCCAAAGTTATTAAATTCCTAATATATTATAACATATTATTAGAAGAAATATAGGATATAGTTAAATCCAAAATATTAAAATGATTTCAGATTTAAAAGCTGTTTATTGTTTTTAATTACTCTTTTGTTTCATTGTTTTTTGTCGCAAGCTTACCACCTAAGAAACCAGCAAGTAATGACTTAATATCTAGGCCTGTAGCTTGTTCTAAGCCATTGAAAATTTGTGTTCCGTTTCTTGTGATTTCTTCATTTAATTTTGCAGTATTACCTTCACCATACATTGTAATTGAATCGATTTTAGACAAAGCGGATGCCATAGGTTCTGAGTAAGCCTTGATCATTTCTGGTAAGACATTTGAATCTAAAATTAATTGTAAAGTAGCAGCTTCACCATATTGTTTCATGGCATCAGCCTTAGCTTTGATTGCATCAGCTTCTGCTTTACCTTTAGCTTCAATACCAGCAGCTTCTGCTAAAGCAGCCTCTTTCTTCGCTAAAGCTTCATATTTTAAAGCTTCTGCAGCCTTTTCCTTAGCTACCTTATCAGCTTCTGCTCTAATTTTTTGCATTTCAGCTTCTTGTTCAAGCTCATATTTTTTAGCTTCTGCAGCCTTTTGTCTTGTAAATAAATCAGCTTGTGCCTTTTGTTCTGCAGCATATTTTTCAGCTTCAGCTTGTTTATTAATTTGTGCTTGTAATTTTCTTTCTTGAAGTTCAACTTCTTTTTGACCTAACTCAACTTCACGTTCTCTTTTTGCGATATCAGCGTTAATTTGAGCGATATTAATTTCTTGTTGTCTTTTTTGCTCTTCAATTGCATATGCAGCATCTGCTGTTGCTTGAGCAGTATCAGTCTTTTGCTTTAATGCTGATTCTTTTAAAGATAATTCAGTGTTTTGTTCAATGATCAATTGATTTGCTTCAACTCTTTGACGGTTAGCAGCCTCTTCAGCTAACGCCTTAGCAATTGTAACGTCTCTATCTGCATTAGCTTTTGCAATTGCTGCATCCTTTGAAATTTGAGATATGTTATCGATACCTAAATTTTCAATAACATGATTGTCATCAGAGAATGATTGAATGTTGAAGTTTACAACTTCAATACCCATTTTAGCCATATCAGGAACTACATTTTCCTTAACAGATTGTGCAACACCTTGTCTATCTTGAACTAATCTTTTAATATCAACAGTACCGATGATTTCACGCATATTACCTTGTAATACTTGTTGTACTTGTTGAATTAAATCTTTTTCATTCATATTTAAGATAGATTCAGCAGCTAAATTTAAATATTCTGGATTTGAAGATATCTTTAGGTTAGCAACACCGTCAACTCTAATATTGATGAAATTAGATGTAGGGATTGCTTCATCTGTTTTAATATCAACTTGGAAAACTTTTAATGATAATTTATCTAATCTTTGAAAGAATGGGATTCTAAAACCAGCTTTACCAATTAAAATTTTTCTTTTACCTAAACCAGAAATAATGATTGCTGTGTCTGGTGCAGCTTTAACATAACCTGCTGCAAATAAAATCACAATAAAAAATACAACAACAGCAATAATAACTCCAATTACCAATGGTAATGAAGTACCACTTAATACTAATAATGCTTTCATTCCAAACTTATCCTCCTATTATGCATTATTTAAATGAATATTCCTAAAAAAAAGACTCTTGATTTAAAATCAAAAGTCTTGAAATTTCAACTAACACCGGGCATTTATTGCCGATTGACGATATTAATACCTAATTAATAGGTTTTCTACTCCCTTTTTTTAAGGACTTATTCATTTACATCTATATTTTATAATGAACCATTTTAGTTGTCAATAAAAATCGGTACGAATACATACGATTTATTATTAATATTTGATAATTTTTTCATTAATAAGATATTCTAATATTTTTGCCTCACGCTCATACATATGTCTATTTCTATCTCTATTTTTTTCTAGATGATCATGATTTTAATTTGTATCAATTGCGACATAGATAAAAAAGAATCCGACAATTCGGATTCTTATGCTTTGTGATTGTTTAATAGACTCACATCTATTATTCCATCTATTTGTTCTAACTTAGAAACAAATTCTAGTGGAGAACATGCTTTATCATCAATATTGATGCGGAAATTCATTTCAAGCTTTTCTTTATTAACTAATTCTGAATGAATATCTTCTATTTCGCATTTACAGATTTTAGCAACCTCTAAAATATTTGATATTATTGGTTTACCTAATTCTGAATGTAAAACTATCATAGGTATGTTTTTTGATATTTTAGCCTCAACACCCCTTAAAACTGTAAGGAATATTATTATGATAATAGTTCCACCAGTTGCTAAAATAAAATTCATTGACCCACAGGCTAAGCCTATTGCCATAACAATCCAAATAGTAGCGGCTGTAGTTAAGCCTCTTGTCTTATCATTTCTATGAATGATAGCACCAGCACCTAAAAAACCTACGCCAGTAATTACTTGGGCTGCTAGTCTGGCAACATCTCTATTATATGTTTGACCATCAACTTTTGTTGGAAAACCATAAATAGATATAATCATTATTATACATGATCCTAAACCTACCAAAAGATGGGTTCTAAGTCCTGCTGTTCTACCTCTTTTTTCTCTTTCAAAACCGATAGCCCCACATAAAATAACGCACAATAATAATGCAATTACACACAATATTAAATTTCCTATTGGCCAATCACCTACTGTGTATTTGCCAATTTTTTCTGCAATAACTTGATCTAATGTTTTCATAATTTAATTATAACCCATTTAAAACATTTTTTGAAGATACTTCTTATTTAATATTTTTTTTACAACTGTTCTTAAAGTCATTTCATTTAAAGACTTTAAATGTGAAAAATAAAACTTTTTTAGATAATGTCCATTATTAAATAATAATAAAAGAGGATTTAAAATCCTCTAAATTTTAATATATGACGTATTTACCATCTACTATGTGCCAATAATTTCCAGTTTCTGTAGGTGTTGTATCACTGTAATAGTATATAGTCATTTCAGAGCATAATTCTTTGTTAATGATCAAATTAAATTGTTCTTCTGTTCCATTAAATAATATTTTACAAGTTGTAGGTACATTATTAAATGCATTATCACCGATACCTGTAACACTACTATTAAATATTATATATTCAAGATTTGTAAATCCTGAAAAGGCCCCTGATTGAATATATTCTTGATCTGATGTAATCCAAATTGAT